>CAYNGN010000007.1:713-18432 GCA_964396615.1 uncultured Thiothrix sp.
GCTAAGGACAATCTGAGAGGGATGTTTGTTAGCAATAGCGGTAAAATCAAATGCATGACTCGTCGTTACAGGATCACGGCGATCTTTAGCCGCTAAGGCCGATGCAATACGTTGTAACTCCTCCGCATCACTCTTATTGGTATAGCCATAAAGTACTTTATTACCAAATATCATGCGTAAACCAATGCCAAAATCAATGCCCGATTTTACGGGTTCCACTGTATGACTTAAAGTATTGATGGATGCGCTATGCTGCTTTTCAACAAATAGCTCTGCAAAATTAGCCCCTAATGAAAGCGCATGGTTAATCACTTGTTGCGCTGTATCAGCATTCAGCATAAGGTTTTTCCTGTGTTGAAGTTATGATAGAGTGACCAAAAGTGACCAAAAGGGTCAGACTCGATTGATATTATTGGTTGACTCCCTAATAGCTATCAGTGTTTTTTCTTCTATTTCAGTTGCAAATAAAGCACAATAATTCTCTTGTCGGGTACCATTTGTTGTTCCTAAGGCTTTATAAAGAGAATGCTGAGTGACTAAAGGGTTTGCCTTGCCTAGTGCATTATAATGATAACTTGACCACGGATAATCAGCAAGGTGTTCCGCCATATTCATGGCTCTAAGATGTATGCAGCCACCTAAAAGATAAACGGTTGAACGCCAGTTTTCATTTTTTCGAAATACGTCGAAGTTTCTATGGAAGTAGGCATGTTAAGTCCTGCGATTCGTAACTACTCAGCCCACTATAAAAATTTTCGATAAGCAATTTTTTTCAAATTAGTGTACAAAGCCGTTCATGGATTTACAAATGCCCACTCACAAGGAAATAAAGAAAGCTTACCAAGGAGGTGAAGCTTCAGTGATTGCGCTCTTTGATCAGGTAAATCTTCAAGTAGTCTTGTTAGCAGAAGCACTAGAAAATCAGGCAACAGCGATAAAAGAACTGCAAGCCAAGTTAGCAAAAAATAGTAGCAACAGTGGGAAACCCCCTTCTAGTGATGGTTATGGCAAAAAGAACGTGGAAAAACGAACAGAAAGCCAACGTAAAAAAGGGCAAAAACCAACGGGAGGTCAAGCAGGTCATTCAGGAAATACGTTAAAATCATCAAAGCATCCCGTAAAATAGAAATGTATTCGGTTCAGCATTGTGAATATTGCGGGTATAGGTTAGACAACGAGGTCGTTTAACGTTAATAATCGCAACTTAACTTATGAAATTTCAATTTACAAAAATGCACGGTCTTGGCAATGATTTTGTGGTGATTAACACCATTAATCAAGCCATTAACCTCAATTCAAAGCAATTTTCCTTTATTGCTGATCGAAAACTAGGTATTGGTTGCGATCAAATTTTATTAGTGGAACGCAGTGATACACCCAATGCTCTGTTTCGTTACCGCATTTTTAATGCTGATGGTGGAGAAGTAGAACAATGTGGTAATGGTGCACGTTGCTTTGCCTTATTTGTGCGTCAACAAGGACTCACTGATGCAAATGAAATCCCTGTTATCACTAACAGTGGGCTCATCACGCTACATATTATTGGCAGTGATCAAGTGCGTGTTGATATGGGAACTCCACAACTATTACCTGACAACATCCCTTTCCATACGGATAAACAACAAGCGGTTTATACGCTTGAACACGAACAGCAAGTCATTCAACTAAGCGCAGTTTCGATGGGAAATCCTCATGCGGTTATTGTCGTCAATGATATTACAACTGCCCCTGTAGCAACGCTAGGCGCTGCAATAGAGTCGCACCCCTCTTTTCCACAACATGTTAATGTGGGCTTTATGCAAGTGATCAACAAAAAGCATATTCAACTGAGAGTTTTTGAACGGGGTGTTGGAGAAACCCTTGCTTGTGGCACAGGTGCTTGTGCCGCTGTTGTAGCAGGTCAGCTAAGAAACCTTCTTGATCAACATGTTACAGTAACCTTGCCTGGTGGTATACTCAACATCGAATGGCAAGGAAAAAATAGTCCCGTCATGATGACAGGACCAGCACAAACCGTTTTTACAGGATCAATTACACTATGAGTTCAATAACAGGAAACATGTCGGGTGATAATAACGCGAATAATCCACTGAATGACGAAAACGTTGTTCAGTATCTACAAACCAACCCCGATTTTTTCCAACAACATGAAGAGCTACTCAAAAACTTAACCATTCCCCATAGCAATACAGGTGTTGCGACCTCGCTAATTGAACGACAAGTTAGCATCCTAAGAAAGCAAAAAAATGAGTTGGATAATCAACTACAAAACCTCATTCAAGCAGCACGCAATAACGAGCAGATCATTAACCGTATGCAACGCTTTACCTTAGATATCATTCATGCCCATTCTGTTGAAGATATTATTATGTTATGCCAAGAGGAAATGCTGAATAATTTTAATGCTGATTATATCGGCATCAAACTCATTGCGAAGAGCAATAATGATAACGATGATGCTATTTTTGTTGCCACTGATGATGACTTATTACAAAGCTTTAATTCTTTGTTTAAAAACCGTAAACCCCTTTGTGGCAGAATTACCAGTAAACAACGACAATTGATGTTTCCTGACCATATTGATGACATCAAATCAGCTGTCTTAGCGCCCTTACAAAATGCAGAAAACATGGGCATTATTGCCCTTGGAAGCACAGATGAATCACGTTTCCAAGCCAGTATGGGGACATTATTTATCTCACACTTGGCCGAAATTATTACTGCCTCGCTTAGTAAGCACTTGAAGCATAGTGTTTAAAAGCAACAATTTACACAAAAATAACGATTATGAAAAGAAATTTAATTGAAATAAATCTCTCTATAACAGCAAAGGACAAGCATATTGAAAAGTGACAAGCAATTGAACCTCTTCATTGCCTACCTTAGCAATGAAAAGCGTTATTCTGAGCATACGATCAATGCTTATCAACACGATATTTTACAGTATACAAACTGGCTAGAAACACAACACCAGCTTAGCTTTAACCACAGCCGCCCTCCTCATATTAGGCAATATTCTGCCTATCAACACCGCCAAGGACTTAGTGGAAAAAGCATACAACGTAAGCTATCTAGTCTACGCTCCTATTTCAACTATCTACTCAAAAACAGTCTTATCCTTAATAACCCTGCGCTTGATATAAGAGCGCCTAAAGGGGTTAAAAAACTACCTGACACATTAGATTTTGAACTCATTCAACGATTATTGAAACTCCCTGAAGACAGCCCAATTGCCATACGCGACAAAGCCATTATGGAACTGCTTTATTCTTCAGGATTACGACTAACAGAACTTGCTACATTGAATATTGACGACTTACTCTCTGATAATACGGTTGAAGTCATTGGTAAGGGCAATAAGAGCCGTAAAGTCCCCGTAGGTTCAAAAGCACAAATAGCGTTACAAAAATGGCTAATGATACGTTCAGACTCAACATCAACAACCGAAATGGCACTTTTCACCAGCAATCGTGGCACTCGGCTTAGCATACGTTCCATTCAACAACGCCTTATCCACTGGCAAAAAAAGCTTGGTATTGAACAACACATTCATCCGCATAAATTTCGTCATTCCTTTGCCAGCCATCTACTTGAATCATCAGGCGATTTACGTGCCGTTCAAGAACTATTAGGCCATGCTGATATTAGTACTACACAAGTTTATACCCACTTAGATTTTCAGCACTTAGCAAAAGTCTATGATCAAACTCATCCTAGAGCCACAAAAAAAAAGCCAAAACGTTAATCCTGCACAATACCCGCAATAATCTTCATATCCCGTTTATTCAAAAAATGACTACCTTTGGATATTACAACGGTTGATTGCCCTTTTAATGCCCATTCATATCTTGACTGAAAGGAGGCACAATAAAATCAAATTTTCGCAGGCTTTTATTGTCACGCACAATAGAAAAATAACGAATAGCAGGATGCTGGTGATGATTCAACCAATAAAGATACCCTGATTTTTCTTGGCTTTCCTCGCGTATATCAAAAAAGATCGGCAGTGATTGTTTCAAGTTCTTTGCACCCATTATTCGTGAAGCAATATTAAGCGGCGTTTTTGCTACTATTTTACTTAGCTTTGCAACAGGAGTTCCTAAATGTGGTGTTGCTATAGAAACCAGTGTTTTAACAGGTTGGGTATTTTTCATCGTGACATAGGCACGTGCTACAATGCCGCCAACGGAGTGTCCAACTAAAATCAATGGCTCTTTCCGTTGTGAATATAAATGATGTAAATAAGCACCTAACACCATCGCCTGATGCTCAATAGCAGCATCATAAGGCAAATCAACGGTATAAAAAACACTCCCTTTATGCTTCAGATGTTGAGTGGAAGGTGTTAGAACACCCTGTATCGAAGAGGAATAATTTCCCCCATCGACCCAGCCTGATTTGAACAAGGGTTGACGTAAATTATCTTCTCTCCAACTCTTACTATCACTTAAATAACCATGAATAAACACCATTGTTTCTGCCTGTGAAACACTAGTAAGTAGAAAAAACAATAACACACTACCCCGTTTAAACCTATGTAACATATTGCTCTCCCGCAAAATTTCTGATTAAATAATAAACATTAAAAAAACTAATTACCTGATCATCTTTCTAAATTACATTAAAATCAGCTACTATCACCAGCAACAGATGGTCTAATAACATGAAAAATGCTTCATTATCAACATTATCACTCTCTTTTTCAGCCCTAAAAAAACGTTTTTGGGTCTCGAAGAAAACAGATGATCTAGCGAAAATAACGCATGCTATTGAGCTTATACAAGAACATAGCACCTGCGTCGATATACCTTACAGCCTAGAAGTTGCCAATATTTTGCGCGGTTTTGATGTCGATCAAATTACGCTTATCGCCACTATTCTCAGTGATCGCGACTTACTAAAAATCCTGCCTGAAGAGCAACTCATCAAAGACTTTGGAGCTGTCATCACCACACTGGTACAAAGTGTACGTCGCTTAAATCGGTTTCATAACTGCGACAACAATCAACAAGTCGCCCCTGCTGCTCCTAAACAGGCTGAAGGCTTACGACGTATGTTATTAGCCATCACCAAAGATGCGCGGGCTGTTCTTATTAAATTGGCATGGCGCTTGCAACATTTACGCGTATTAAAAGGAAAAGATTCACACAAACGCCATTGTACCGCACAAGAAACAATCGACATCTTTGCACCATTGGCAAATCGACTGGGTATCAGTCAAATAAAATGGGAGCTAGAAGATCTATCATTTCACTATCTAGAGCCTCATACTTATAAATATATTGCAACCGAACTCAGCTTTAAACGGACTCAACGTGAAGCCTATATCGCCCAATTTGTTGAAATAATACAACAATTTGTTAAAGCTCATAATATTGAAGCTAAGGTTTATGGACGACCTAAACATATTTATAGCATTTACAAAAAAATGCAAAAAAAGCAACTCGATAACATTGATCAACTCTATGATCTACGTGCCATACGCATTATTGTTGATAGCCAAACCAATTGTTATCGACTACTCGGTGAAATCCATAGTCGCTGGCAATCAATCCCTGATGAGTTTGATGATTATATAGCGAATAAAAAATCCAATGGTTATCAATCACTACATACGGTTGTATTTGGTCCTAAAGGCAGAACGATTGAAATCCAAATACGCACCCAAGACATGCATACTTTTGCCGAGCTTGGTGTTGCAGCACATTGGCGCTATAAAGAAGGCGGCTCGCAAAATGCAGCAATGGAAAAAGCCATATCCTCTTTACGCGAATTACTGATCCTTGATGACAACGACACTGACAAAGAATTACTGGACGACTTTCAAGCCGAAATTTTTCCTGATCGTGTGTTTGCCCTTACGCCAAAAGGCGATGTTATTGATCTGCCTAAAGGCTCTACAGCCTTGGATTTTGCCTACGCGGTACATACCCAGATAGGTCATCGTTGCCGTGGCGCAAAAGTAAATGGGCGTATTATCCCCCTCACTTACCCGCTCAGTAGTGGCAATCAAGTTGAGGTTCTGACCAATAAAGAAGCCCAACCTAATCGTAATTGGCTCAACTCAACCTTTGGTTATATGCAATCATCACGCGCCAGAAATGCAGTACGCCACTGGTTTAGACAACAAGATTATACGGTTAACAAGCATGATGGACAGGTGCTTTTAGATCGAGAAATAAAGCGCCTTGGTAATATTCACTATAAACGTAATGATCTCATTCAGCATTTTCACAAACGTAACTATAATGAACTGCTCATTTCATTAGGTCGAGGTGATATTGGTGCACATCAATTAGCCAATGTCTTATCCCCCCCTTCTCAACGAGAACCAAAAACAGCATCACCATTGACCTTTAAAAAGAACAGAATCGCAACTAAAGGGGGAATAAAAGTAGACGGTGTCGATAATCTCTTGGTGAATATTGCGAACTGTTGTAAGCCTGTACCTAATGATCGTATTATAGGCTACATTACCTTGGGTAGAGGGGTATCAGTACATCGCATTGATTGTCCTAATATCAACCCCAATAATCTATCACCTGAACAAAACGCACGGCTTATTCCTGTCAGTTGGGGTGATACTAAACATCAATCACCTTACTCGGTTGATATTCAAGTATCTGGCCTTGACCGCCCTGGATTATTACGTGATGTAACCATTGAAATTGCCACCGCATCGGCCAATATTCTTGATATTGATATACAACATGAAACCAATACCTTAATGGCAAAGATCGCCATTACCATACAGGTCAATGACACAGAACAGTTAGACATCATACTGAAAAAATTAACCCAATTGCCAAGTGTGGTTGATGCAAGCCGATCAGGTTAGAGGGAGTTAGGTTTATCATCTTGCTGACCATATTGTGCTTCTATTTGGTTCAACTTAGCCGTCACCTTTGCTCGACCATTAGCGGTAACACTTGGTAGTTTTTGCGCTTGTTTTAATTGCAAAATAGCATGACGATATTCTCCCAAGCGCACATTACGTTCAGCCGCTGCGATATAAGCATCGGCATGATAACCAAGTTGACGAGCAACCTCTTGTTTCAATTCAAAAAAACGTAGACTGGTTTGTTCTGAAGGCACAACACGTCGTAATCGCCGCCATGCCTCTTTTGCACGTCCTAATCCTAAAAGTGCATTGCTGAGTGGGACTAATAAAGCCGTATCACTTGGCTTAACATCAGCTGCACGGGACAATAAGTTAAACGCTTGTTGATATTCGCCTTGATCATTCAACAGAGTTGCTAAAGCAAGTCTTGTAGCAGCTTGCTGTTGTGGTAATTGTGCAATTACATGATAACTTTGGCTTATTTTCCCTTGGTAATACAAATCCATTGCTGTGGCATAATTTTTCACGACAGGATTATTTATGGTTGGCATTGCCGTTTTTCCTGTCCTTCGGGTCAATGCACGTATTTTTTCTCTTGCATAAAGATAACTACTATTTTCCCTACCTTGATTACCCAGCGTTCGTGCCAAATTACGCGTATTACTCACCCGCTCTATTGATAAAGGATGGCTTTGTAAATACTTTAGAATTTGTGCATTTGGATTATCATTTAAACGATCCAGTTTTTCTTGCAATGCAGGCATTCCAGAGGCTTTAAAACCTGCACGAGCCAGTGTACGAATGCCCACACGATCAGCTTCTGATTCCATCGAACGGGTAAATGCAAGCTGTTGATGTTGTTGCACCGCCAGTGCAGAAGTGACAATGGCTGTCCCCGCATCAGGGCTTTGCGAACCAACCGCCAATCCAGCAAGTATTGCTGCGCTTGTCCCTAATAGGCTACCTGAGGAGCTTGAGCGCATTCTTGCCAGATGATTTTGGGTGATATGGGCAATTTCATGAGCAACAACAGCTGCTAACTCACTTTCTGAGTCGGTATACAACACTAACCCCGTATTAATGAGTACCACACCACCATCATAGGCTGACGCATTGACATCAGGATTTTCTACTAATAAAAAATATAATTTGCCTGACGCACCTGCACTTCTTGCAAGTCGTTGCCCCATTGAAATAATCCATTGGTTTAGTTCTGGATCTTCAACAATAGGTAAATGCCGACGCATTTTGCGCAATAACGTTAAACCAACACCATTGTCTTGTGAGGTCGAAGTTGCTACTGAGCCACCTGTTAATTCATCTAATTCAGGCAATTCAAGATTTAAATTTGCAGATGCGGATAGTGATAACATTGACAATGCAGGCAACAAAAGAAAATACCTTCGACAAGCAATAGCATATTTATTAAACATAATTTTCAACATAACCATAAATGACTCCTAACTAAACTCCTAATGAGTACGATCAAATAACCCCATTAAAAACCCCATAATTTTCACACCATCACCGCTTACAAGCATATAACAAGCGCTCCAAGAAAACACCTTGACAAATAAGCCATAAATCCAGTACATTACTATATTAATATAATCTAATATAGGTATATACTGTGTTTGGAACAAAAGAAATTGATGCGGAAAGTTTAACTGCACTTATTGAAAAAGGGGAAAAACTCAAAATTATTGATGTACGATCACATGGCGAGTATGTACAAGGTACGGTTGAAGGGAGTGAATTTATGCCGTTACACACCGTCCCTTTACACCTTAATGAATTACCTAAAGAGAGTGATGATACAACCGTTGTATTTATCTGTAGCTCCGGCAACCGTTCAGCGCAAGCTTGTGCCTATGTTAAACAACAAACAGGACTTGAAACCCTTAATCTTGGCGGCGGCCTCATGCGTTGGTACCGTTCTGGCTTTCCGCTTATTCCTCCTGATCTCAAGACTGCACAAGCCTAACTCAAGCGGTTAACCAAAAAATAACAGGGCTGATGAATCCAATCAGCCGATGATAGCCGTATTTAAGCTATCTATTAGAATATTGCTTAATGCTCTTTTCTGCTACTATTCATCTGTTATTAAGAGAGACTTAACGTTTTTCAGAATAATCAGAGTAATCAGAGTAACCATAGAGTGCTACACACAGCTAAAACAGCTAATGAAAAATGATTATGGCTACCATATGATAAAATGATTGTTTAATTGATTGACTGTTTAACTGTCTATCCCCAACCAACCCGTTAGAGAAAAATACCATGGCCCAAAAAAAACTCGCTATTATTGCCACAAAAGGAACCCTTGATTGGGCTTATCCTCCTTTCATTCTCGCTTCAACGGCCTCTGCACTTGATTACGATGTAGAAGTATTTTTTACATTCTATGGCCTACAATTATTAAAAAAAGACCTTGATGTACTAAAAGTAAGCCCACTTGGAAATCCAGGCATGCCAATGAAAATGCCTTTTGGGCCAACATGGTTTAAAGATATCAACTGGAATATACCAAACGCAATACAAGCGCTTGTTCCTGGTTATGAAAACCTCGCAACAACACTCATGAAAAAAACAATTGAAAACAATGGTGTTGCAACAATACCTGAGCTACGTGAACTTTGTCAGGAAGCGGAAGTAAGGTTCATTGCTTGCCAAATGACGGTTGAATTATTTGGCTTTAATGCCGAAGCTGATTTTATTGAAGACATTGAATACGCAGGTGCAGCAAAGTTCTTTGAGTTTGCGGGTGAATCCGATATCTGTCTTTACATCTAGAGCTGAGACACTTAAGAAGAAACCTTTTTCTAGCATTTTCATAGAAAGCCAGACTTTATCCTAAAGTCTGGCTTTTTTTATTCGTTTATTAACACGATAAAGCAAGAATAAGCACACTCGATATGGTATAAATTCCAGCGGACTATTTCCATTCTCTCTAACACTCTACTCTATAGAGAGTCAGATAATTGCGTTCACAGATTAGAGGCAAGTCATGTACGTTATTTTTTAATCAATAATCCACATGGCTTGCTGGGTTCGTAAGCATGAACATAATTATCTGAACATCTATATAACCTTTATAAAATATAAATACATGTTTAACCTTATAAGAAAAAACGCTCCTGAAAACCTACAAAACGACACCTTATCAGGGCTTACTGTCGCTTTAGCCTTAGTACCTGAAGCAGTAGCCTTTGCCTTTGTTGCGCATGTTGATCCCTTAGTTGGACTATACGCTGCATTTATGATGGGACTGATTACCTCTATTATTGGTGGCAGACCAGGAATGATCTCAGGTGCGACAGGTGCCATTGCTGTTGTTATTGTTGCACTGGTGCTTGACCATGGTCTGCAATACTTACTTGCAGCGGTTATATTAATGGGAATTATTCAAATTCTCTTTGGCTTACTCAAGTTAGGGAAATTTATCCGCCTTGTGCCTCACCCTGTATTTTTAGGCTTTGTTAATGGCCTTGCATTGGTTATCTTTCTGGCACAACTTGATCACTTCAAAGTAGCCGATGCTGAAGGCGTAAAGACATGGATGACAGGAATGCCGTTGTTTATTATGCTGGGTCTAATTGCACTCACAATGGGTATTATCCACTTCCTCCCCCGTCTGACAAAAACCTTCCCATCAACACTTGCTGCTATTCTTATTGGCAGTATACTCGCGTTATTTTTCCAACTTGACATCGTTACGGTGGGTGACAAAGCGTCTATTGCGGGTGGTTTACCCATTCCCCATATCCCTGAAATTCCACTGACGTGGGAAGCCTTTAAAATCATTCTGCCTTACTCATTTATTATGGCAATGATTGGACTTATTGAAAGCTTACTTACGCTAAACCTGATTGATGAACTTACTGAAACCCGCGGACAACCCAACCGTGAATGTGTTGGGCAAGGTATTGCTAACTCTGTAACAGGGATTTTTGGCGGTATGGGCGGTTGTGCAATGGTTGGACAAAGCATTATCAATATTAAATCAGGCGGACGTGGGCGTTTTTCAGGTATTAGTGCCGCCCTCTTCCTACTCGCCTTTATTCTAGTCGCAGCACCACTGGTTGAGCGTATTCCCATTGCCGTATTGGTCGGTGTAATGTTTATGGTGGTTATTAGCACCTTTGAATGGTGTAGTTTCCGTCTGATCGGCAAAATCCCCTTAAGCGATACACTCGTTGGTATCTCAGTCGCAGTGATTACTGTTTTTGCTGATCTCGCAATAGCGGTTATTATTGGCATTATCTTGTCCGCCTTAGCCTTTGCATGGAATCATGCACGTCAAATCAATGTTAGTACCCGTTATAACAAAATGGGTGATAAGGTCTATAAGCTCTCAGGCCCCTTATTCTTTGCCTCTACACAAAACTTTCAAGAGTTATTTAATCCAAGTGAAGACACCGATGATGTTGTCGTTGATTTTCAACACTCACGCGTTGCCGATCATTCAGCCATTCAAGCCATTGATAAACTGGCAGAGCGCTATGATAAAGTAGACAAACGCCTACACTTAAAACACCTTAGTCCTGAATGCAGTTTATTATTAAAAAAGGCGGGGCATTTAGTCGAAGTCAATGTCATCGAAGACCCAAGCTACCATGTTGCGGTTGATAAAGAAGCTTTTTCTGAAGCCGAAACAACAAAAAAAACACCTAGCAATAGTCAAACCAATACATAGTGATTTGACTGACTAGATGCTCAGGTCATTACACTCACGCTGACGAACTCAGCAAGCCATGTGGATTATCTGACTCTCTATAGAGGCAATCCCTTGTGATTGCCTCTACCAATAAATACCTTTTACTCTTTGGAAGATATTATGCCCAAACACACCTCTTTTCTTCTATTTTTTTTCATCTCACTCAACATTGCCACCAGCGTTACCAGCAGTTTTGCAAAAGAAACAACACCAGCGCCCTTAGTCGCTGACACACTGCTAGAAAAGGCAAATAAAAATATCACCAACATTGATACAAAAGCCTTACGAACATTACTAGAAAACGATAAAAACGTTGTCCTCATTGATATACGCACCCAACAAGAAATTGATGCCTTAGGTGGCATGATTAAGCATCCACAGCATTTTCATATCCCTCGTGGCTGGTTAGAATTTCGCATTGCTGATGCCGTCAAAGACAAAAACACGCCTATTGTGGTGTATTGTGGTACGAATTTACGAAGCCCACTTGCCACACAAAGCCTAATGAATATGGGCTATACACAGGTAAAAAATTATAAAGACGGCTATCCTGCATGGAAAAAAGCCAACTTACCGATCAAAGCCACCGATGAAGCACCCTTATCACTGCTCTATAGCAAACCCACTGAAGTTATATCAGGGGTTTGGTCAGCTATTGGAGAAACAGCGCCTGGTAGCTATCGCAACTCAGGACACAATAATAATCTATCCTTTATTATTACTGATGAAGGCGTACTGGTTGTCAATGCAGGCGATAACTATTTGCTTGCTAAAGCATTGCATCATGAAATAAAGCAAATTACAGATAAACCCGTTAAATACGTGGTACTGGAAAATGGGCAAGGTCATGCCATGCTAGGCTCTAATTATTGGAGAGAACAAGGTGTTCCAATTATTGCCCACATTGAAACGGCAGAGGAAATAAAAAAATATGGTCATGAAGTACTTAGCCGTATGCAAGCAAGACAAAAAGATAAAGCATTAGCAACAGAAGTCATCATGCCCGACAAAACCTTTGGCGATAAGGAAGTCATCACCCTCGGTGGTCTCACCATCGAATTGCTCCATCTTGGCCCATCACATAGCCCGGGCGACATTATGGTCTGGTTGCCTGAAAAAAGTCTTATTATTACAGGCGATATGGCATTTCATCAACGCTTGCTCCCTATCTTTGAACATACCAACACCAAAAAATGGCTAGAAACATGGGAGAAATTTGCCGCATTAAAGGCAAAATACGTCATTCCAGGTCATGGTCATGCGACAACGATGGAAGAAGTCACCCAATACACCAAAGACTATCTGCTTCATCTACGTACTGCTGTGGCAAAAATCCTTGAAGACGGTGGCGAATTACAAGACGTCTATAACATTGACCAATCGGCTTACTCCCATCTCGATACATTTGGATTTCTAGCAAACCGTAATGCTGAACATGTTTTTCGGGAAATGGAATTTGAGTAAATGAAACGCCCAACAGCATTTCTATTATTCTTTACGCTTTTTCTCCCCTTGTTACTGTTATTTAGTGCTTGTAGCACTGAAACAAAACAACCACTAGCAACACTAAGGGGGGCAACGATGGGGACTCAATGGCATATTAGGCTTCATCCTACCCCTGAAAATAGGCTAGCACAACTCAAAGAAACCCTTGAACAGCAACTCATTGCCATTAACAACACGTTTTCGACTTACCAGTCTGACTCAATGATTAGTCGTTTTAATCGCTTTAAAAGCAAAGAAGCCTTTGCCGTATCAGCAGAATTCGTAACCGTGGTAAACGCTGCTCAATCGGTTAGCAAGGCAAGCCAAGGTGCATTTGATATAACCATAGCGCCACTGATTAATCTATGGGGCTTTGGTAAAGCTTTTAAGGTTGCCATCCCTACGGATCAACAAATCGAAACAGCAAAGAAAACAGTCGGCTTTCAACATCTCATCGTGCAAACCTCCCCTCCTGCCTTATACAAAACCATACCCAGCTTACACATTGACCTGTCAGCCATTGCTAAAGGCTATGCTGTTGATCAACTAGCCGCCACACTGGAGCAACACGATATTCAAAACTATATGGTTGAAATAGGCGGTGAAATAAAATTAAAAGGCAGTAATGCTTATGGGAAAAACTGGCAAATAGCCATCCAAAAACCAGACGCAACACAGCCAGCACACGTACAACAGCTCATTTCATTAGCACAAACTGCTATTGCGACCTCAGGTGACTATCACAATTATTTTGAAGCGAATGGTAAACGTTATAGCCATACCCTCAATCCCATTAGTGGCAAACCCATTACGCACAATGTCACCTCTGTTACGGTACTCCATCATTCAGCGATGATGGCTGATGCCTATGCAACCGCTCTTTCTGTATTAGGTGCTGAAAAAGGCATGGCATTAGCCGAACACTTACATCTTGCCGTCACGATGCTGATTCGAGATGATAAGCGCTTTGTTAGTAAAACATCATCCCATTTTCCTTAGAGAATGAATAGAGAGCTACTATATGTTTGACCCGAATAATCCCTGCCTGTTTTGTAACCGTGAGCCAGAAAAAATCATTACAGAAACCGAATATGCTTTTCTCACTAGCGATGATTTCCCTGTGAGTAAGGGGCATATGTTGATTATCCCTAAGCGGCATTTTACCACTCAGTTCGATGCGACTGAGGAAGAAAATAACAATTTTCACCACTTGTTATTACATGCCAAACAGCATCTTGATGAAGCATACCAGCCTGATGGCTATAATATAGGCAGCAATAATGCGGAAGCCGCAGGACAAAGCGTACACCACTTACATATTCATATTATTCCCCGCTATAAGGGCGATGTAGAGAATCCTAAAGGCGGTGTACGCTGGGTAATTGCCAAGAATGCAAGTTATGCATTAACGGGTCTATAGATATTCAGCTTGCTAGGATTCGCCCTTCAATCTCACTAAACTCGTTACGCTCAAACAACGTTTGGTTTCAGTGCGATTCCTAGCAGGTCACACTGTAAACTATTTTTGACAATTATGAGGGATGCCAAAATAACCACTAAAAATCGCTGCTAGTGACAGCAACGATTCTCTTTTCTCATCCTACTGCTTACTGATCATCCTTGTCTTTTTTAGCATTTTGCTGTTTACGCTTCGCTTCTTCTGCGCGTTCTTCAGCTTCAATGCGATCCAATTCCGCTTCCATTTCTTTCTCAGTCATTGGCACATATTCATCTTCATCATCAAGGTTGACATCACTATCGTCTTCGTAAGTGTATTTTTCGTCTTCCCACATAATGTTGTTCGTTTCAGTATCGGTACTTTTTGTATTGGTACCTGTATCAGCGTCGGTTCCTGTTGCAGCTATTGCTGCTGAACTTGCTGCCGCAGCGGTTGCTGTTGCCATGATTTTTTTATCTTCGTCTTCTTCTTCATGTTCTTTTCGTTCAAGACGTTCACGTGCTCTTCCCGCCGCTTTGACTTCATCGACAAAATACTTACTTAAAAACAGCCCTACTTCAAATAACAACCACATTGGAATCGCCAGCATTAGCTGCGAAACAATATCAGGTGGGGTTAATAACATACCAACAACAAAGGCACCAACAATAATATAAGGACGTTTTTTTGCGAGGTCTTTTGCACTGATCATTCCTGTGCTAACGATCAAAATAGTTGCAATTGGCATCTCAAACCCAAAACCAAAGGCAATGAAAATCATCATCACAAAATCAAGATAAGCCGAAATATCAGGGATCGGATCAACACCGACAGGACTCATCACCTGCACGATTTTGAATATCATTGGTAAGAGTAGATAGTAGGCAAAAGCAATACCGACATAAAAAAGCGCTACACTCGAACTTAACAGAGGAACAATAAGACGTTTTTCGTGTTTATATAAACCTGGCGCTATAAATGCCCACATTTGATAAAAAATATAAGGCAGGCTAATCAGAAAAGCCGCCAGTAATGCCACTTTATAAGGAATTAACACAGGGGCAATAGGACTGATGGCAATCATATGTTGCCCCTGTGCTAATACAGGAGCAGCAAGCCATTGATAAAGCTCCTGTGCAAAGGGGAATAAAGCAATAAAAACAACGCCAAGCACCATCGCCATACGCAATAAGCGGTCTCGAAGTTCAAGGAGATGGCTAAGAAAGCCCGATACTACGGTATTTTTTGAATCAGCTTCTTGGGTCATTGATAATTCGCTTTAGGTAGCCTGTTGTGTTGTTCGCGTTATTGTCATGTACTTTAACATCTTACATCTTACATTTACGCTTTAGGTTTGCTGCTATCGCTACTGTCTGTGTTAGGAGTATTCGTGCTATTGGGTGTATCAAGCGTATCGGTTGTTTCAGTGGTGCTGCTAGAGGGATCTGATTTTGCTTCTGCAACCACATCTGTCACGCTGCTTTTTAATGTCTCTGTGCTTTCGTTGAGGCTTTGTTTAGTACTTGCCATCATGTCACGAAGTTCATCAATCTGCTCTTTTTGTTGAGAAAGCATGTCCTTCATTTCACTGGCTTCTATTTCTTTTTCAATATCTGCTTTGGTGGTCGCTACAAAGGCGCGTGCTTTACCCACCATTTCGCCTACTTTTCTGGCAATACCCGGTAAACGCTCAGGGCCTACAACGATAAGCGCAATAATCGTGACAACCAATAGTTCTAGAAACCCTGAGTCAAACATCGTGTTTTATACCTTGTATTGTATTGTATGCCGTGTGTTTTATGCTTTATCGTGTTCTTTAACTTTAACTTTTGCTTCGCCTTCAATAATACGCGGCTCATCTTGTACGACTTTTTTCTTTTCTGCTTCTGCAGTCGCCGCTTCTGATGATTCTGATGATTCTGACATGGATTTTTTGAAGTTTTTAATTGCACTGCCTAAATCACCACCCGCATTACGCAAACGCTTGGTGCCAAATAAGACCAAGACGATAACCAAAATAAGTAATAATGACCAAGGACTAATTCCGCTTAGCATATTGATTCTCCTGTTTAAATTATTTATTACGATTTGCTTTTTCAACAATCCCCGAAGTGCCAAAACGTCGTTCGAGTTCATTGAGAACATCGTCAGGATGTAAGCCCTGCTGTGCCAGCAATATCATTGAGTGAAACCATAAATCAGCAACTTCGTACACAATATGTGCTTTATCGCCATCTTTTGCCGCCATGACAGTTTCAGTTGCTTCTTCGCCAATTTTTTTTAGAATCGCATCAAGCCCTTTGTCATAAAGCCCTGCAACATAGGAGCTGTTTGCTTCAGCCGTCTTGCGTGATTCTAACACGGCAGCTACTTGTGATAATACAGTATCTTTGTTCATAAGGGTGTTTAATTTAAATTCAAGTAAATAGTATGATAATAGTAGATTGTGGTTGTTTTATAATCTAATTTCTATCCCTTGATCTGCCATATACTGTTTAGCTTCACCAACGGTATATTCTGCAAAATGGAAAATACTTGCCGCAAGCACGGCATCTGCTCCACCTTTTAACACCCCATCCGCCAAATGCTGTAAATTACCTACGCCACCTGATGCAATGACAGGGATATTCACTGCATCACTAATCGCTTTTGTGAGCGGCAGATTAAACCCTGTTTTCGTTCCATCTTTGTCCATACTGGTGACGAGTAGTTCACCCGCGCCGTATTTTTCCATCTTTTTTGCCCATTCAAGCGCATCAATTCCTGCATCTTTACGTCCACCGTGGGTGAAAATATTCCATGCTAACGGCTCGCCTTCACCACTAACCTGCTTTGCGTCAATAGCAACGACAATACATTGTGAGCCAAAATACTCGCTGGCTTCTTTGACTAAGTCAGGATTAAAGACCGCAGCGGTATTAATTGCTACTTTGTCTGCGCCTGCATTGAGCATATTGCGCACATCTTCTACTTTACGCACCCCACCGCCAACGGTTAAGGGAATAAAAACCTGTGAAGCAACCGCTTCAACAACATGGAGAATAGTATCGCGATTATCAGAACTTGCAGTAATATCTAAAAAAGTGATTTCATCCGCACCTTCACGGTTATAACGTGCGGCGACTTCAACAGGATCACCTGCATCACGTATGTCAACAAAGTTAATGCCTTTAACGACACGCCCATTGGCAACATCAAGACAAGGGATAATGCGTTTTGCGAGTGCCATAAGATTAAG
>CAYNGN010000008.1:0-18399 GCA_964396615.1 uncultured Thiothrix sp.
CGCGCACACCGCCCGCCCCGCGACCCCCGAGCTGATGTCTTTTTTGCAGCAGACGGAGCTTATGGAGTAGAGTGAGCGGATGGCTCAACATGTGGTGATGGTGCTGATGGCGTAGACGGAGCTGATGGTTCAGACGGAGCAACTGGAGCAACTGGAGTAGCAGGTTCAGACGGTGCTGATGGCGCGACTGGAGTTGATGGTACAGTTGGTTCAGATGCCCAAGGTTTCTTCGACTGGTTCAGTAATGAAATTGGTGATGTTGATGGAAATGGCTCTATTAACCCAGCAGATGTTCAGGCTTGGTTGAAAGGTGATACGGGTGATACTGGCGTGACTGGCGCAGATGGTGCAGATGGTGCAGATGGTGCAACAGGACCTGCTGGAGCAACGGGGGCAACAGGACCTGCTGGTGATGTACCAATGGCTAATATGATCTCCCAAGGCTCACATACTGGAAAAACTGATTCAGGTGAGAATGTTAAGCTTACTTGGAATGGTGGGAATGATGCGACACTTTGGAAGCCTAGTGGCGATATCCAGCTTTGGGGTGTACACAAAGCCGATGATGGTTCACTTGTAGCGACTAGTGGTAGAGAGTGGCAGTCTGGTCAAGGTTGGAAACAATTGGAAGATAATGATGGTGACGGCTATGTTTTTAAGGTTGAAACAAGTGCTAGCAATGACTTTAGCTTCAGTGCAGATCGTGGTAACAGCGGTGATTTGAAAGGTACATTATGGGGTTAAGTTGATTGACCTTCCATAAGGAAAGGATTGGGCATTAAGGTTAATTATTGATGTCTTATCCTGTATGAACGTTAAAAAATCCTCGCTGGTGTGCCAGTGGGGATTTTTTTGTTTCCGTTCATCATTTTACAATGTTAATACGTTGTATAAGTAGAATACAATGCTGCCTAACTATTTACCTGAAATCCAAAAAATAATAGGTGCAACTAAGATCTAATGCTGTCTATCAATAAAAACTATCCGTTGATACCTATATCTAAACTAAATCGGTCGTTATTACATTGGCAAAATACGATGGCACATAAGTGCCGCTCAATTTTTGTGCCTTTAGGCGATGAGGCATTTTGCTATAACATTACGTTGCTTGCTACACCCGTCTTGAAAAACAAGCTAACGTTTGGGATTTTATTTGAAATTGAAGGAATTCCTGTTCCTGTGTGGTTTTCTGCGTGGCCATTAGAACAACGAATTAAGGAGTTTATAGATGATGGTGATATCACTAAAGCGCCTGTTGATCTACGTGCTGAACTTGTTGAGCGCGCTCTAAAACCTTTGTTAGATCCAATTATTAATAAGACAAAAACAACCATTCACGTGATGAATTTTTTAACGCATCAACCGTCACAAGTGAATGATATGTCTATTGGTTTTGAGTTTACTGATGAGAGTAATCATGACATTAGCATTCTGGTTGTTGTTCATGAAAAAGTGACTACGCAGTTACTTAAGATGATGAGCTATTGGCCTTCTCGCCGCCTTTATCCTTGGCAGCATCATCTTACGACACTTTGCTTGGAAGTCGGGCGGGCTGATTTGCCGCTGCGGCAGTTAGCCCAAGTAAGTTTGGCTGATATCATTTTGCTAGAAGGGGATGATATTGAACGTAATGGTGTTTTACTACGCAATGATGCTGGTCATGTTTATAGAGCTGTCGTGACTGATAAGCAGTTGGTGCTTGAATCTGGAATAATAACAATGTCTGATGATATACAAAATGAAGTGCTGGATAGTATTAATGATATTCCTGTCCGTCTTTCCTTTGATGTGGGTGAGGTGATCCTTCCGTTTGATGCGGTACAAAAATTAACACAAGGTTCGGTAGTGGATCTTAATTATCCGATTACCCCAATGGTAACGATCCGCTCAAATAATAAAGTGATTGGAACGGGGGAGTTAGTGGATATTGATGGTAAAAAAGGGGTGAGAATTTCTCAATTGTTCTCTGTGGGCAATCCTAATGCTGTGGTCAATAATAAAGAAGGTTCTAATGGATAGCTTACCTAATCCCATTCTACTTATTGGGTTGATGGGCATTATGAGCTTAGCCCCTTTTATTGCCGTTCTTATTAGTTCATTTCTTAAAATTGTAGTGGTTATGCATATGGTGCGAAGTGCGCTTGGTTTGCAGCAATCCCCACCTAATTTGGCAATGAATGGTATCGCAATTATTCTTTCTATGTTTATTATGGCACCTGTTGCGTCAGGTGTTTATGATCGTTTTGAAAGTCATAATGTGGTGTTAACCGATATACAAAACCCTAAATTAAAAGCCGCTCTTAGCGATAGTATTATGCCCGTTAAGGCTTTTTTAAAGCGCCATTCTTCTGAAAAAGAGCGGGCATTTTTTTCTAATGCAACAAAAAAACTATGGCCAGAAGAATATGCAAAAACAGCCACTGAAGATCATCTTCTTGTACTTACTTCCGCTTTTTTGGTAAGCGAATTGACCTCTGCTTTTGAGATTGGTTTTTTACTGTATTTGCCTTTTGTCGTGATTGATTTAATTGTTGCTAATATTCTTATCTCAATGGGAATGATTATGGTTGCTCCTATTATGATTTCTTTGCCCTTTAAGGTATTGCTGTTTGTTTTGATTGATGGTTGGTCCAAACTAACACATGGCTTGGTGATGAGTTATCAATAGCAATGGATCATAATTACTTAACGCATCAAACGTCTCTAGCATTGCAGCTTATTCTTCATCTATCGCTTCCTGTATTGGCTGTTGCAACCATCATTGGTTTGGTTGTTAGTTTATTACAAGCATTAACCAGTATTCAGGAACAAACATTGCCTCATGTGTTTAAGCTGGTGGGGATCATTATTACTATCTCGGTGGTTTCGCGAGCTTTAGGACCAGAACTCTATGAGTTTGCTAACAATATGTTTACCATTCCCTTTATGCCTAAACCCTAAGGCTTAGTGATGACATATGCAGGTCAAATAAATACATGGCTATTAGCTTTATTATTAACCATGCCAAGAGTGTTAGGTTTTTTTTTAGCCTTGCCTTTTATTAGTGGTAAAACAGTTCCTGGGATGGCGCGCAATGCATTAGTGCTTATTGTTACTGCGTTTGCTGTGCCAATGACGGTTGATACGGTTTCAACATTGCCTTTTGAATTGTCGTTTATTTTTTTAATCATTATAAAAGAAGTGGCTATTGGTTTCATTTTTGGCTACATGTTGGGCATTCCCTTTTGGGTCATGGGATCAGCAGGTTTTTTTCTCGATTTACAACGTGGCAGTATGAGCGCTCAGTTATTTTCTACTGTTTTAAGTGATCAGTCCTCTTCTTTAGGTGATTTGTTTGTCAAGTTAGCGGTTGTTCTACTGTTCTCAACAGGTGGGTTTTTATTGCTAATCGAAGTGCTGCTAGAAAGTTATCTTGCATGGCCTGTGCATAGCTATTTTCCACATTTTAACCTTGATTCAGTGGGAATTGTTATTGGTCAGTTTGGGTCTATTTTTACTCTTGCAGCATTAGTTGCCGCGCCTATTGTTGCGACAATGTATATTGTGGAATTTGGGGTCGCTTTTGTTGCACGTTATGTACCGCAATTAAATGTTTTTTTACTAGTGATGCCTATAAAAAGTGGCATCGCTATGCTGCTATTGGTTTTTTATATTCTTTACCTTTCACGTTATGTGCGTGAGGGCTTTTTTCGTTTCAATGAGGTATTTAACATGATGGATACGATGTTGCGATGAGTGAGGATAAGAGTAGTAAGACGGAAGAACCAACTTCCGAAAAACTGCGTAAAGCGAGAGAAAAAGGTCAGGTGGCACGCAGTGAAGAATTTGTGCCATTGTTTATGATTTTATTTGCTTTTGGTTATTTTTGGTTTGCTTGGGATTGGTTTATACAAACTATTCAAGATTTTATGCTCAATGTTACGGCTTATAATAATGAAATAAGTTTCAGAGAAGCAATGGGCAATGCCTTTAATTTATGGTTTGGACAGATTATTTTGGGTGTGATGTTGCCCTTTTCTGTGCTGATGTTTCTTGCGGGTGTGATTGGTAATGTATCTCAGTTTGGGTTTTTGATTTCATTTGAATCAATAAAGCCTAAGCCTGAAAAAATTAGCCCAATAAGTGGTTTTAAGCGCATTTTTTCGATGAAACAACTAGTTAAGACCTTGTTTTCTATATTAAAAATAATAATAATGACGGCGATTATCTATTATATAACGCGTATTGCCATTCGGGAATATATGCATGATATTAGTCTATGTGATATTGATTGTATGTTAGCAATACTCTTTAGCATGATAAAAAAGATGTTGTTTATTTTATTGCCCCTTCTTATTGCACTTGTGCTGATAGATCTTATCTATCAAAAAGCTAATTTCAAAAAAGAACAGAGAATGTCAAAGGATGAAATAAAGCGTGAATATAAAAACAGAGAAGGTGATCCACTCATCAAGGGGCAAAGAAAATCAGAACAACGGCGTATTTTGGGTGAAGATTTAGGTGAGATGATGAAGCAATCACGAGTCGTGATTGCGGGGTTAAGTCGAGCAGCAATGTTGATGTATACACAAGATATGCCTTTACCTGTTTTATTAGCAATAGGTCGAAGTAAAATGAGTAGTGATATTATTAGAATGGCGAAGAAATCAGGTGTGCCTATTGTGTCTGATCCTGCATTAGTACAGTTACTCGAAGATGACGGTATTATTGATCAATATATTCCTGATTCCTCTATTCAGCGGGTTGCAAAAGCTATTCAAAAAGGCGATCAAATGTAAATATTGACCCGCTTATAGAGCAAGCATAGGTGTTCAGATAATTGCATTCACGCACATGACTTGCTTCTAATCGGTGAGCGCAATTGTCTGATTCTTTATAGTGATAGAAATATCCTCATATCCTCATATCATCAAATGATCACTACGTTTGGTCTGTATTTGCTCAAGAGGTTTGTTGTTGATTTGCTAGACTCCGACGAATTAAAGCGGTAAGTAGATAGCTATTTAATTAATTAGTGAGTGTCAATAATATAAGCAGGTGTATATGTCAACAAAACCAGAGGCTGTAGCACAAAATAATCAAAGCAAGTGGTTACAAGATTATAAAGACAAGCTTGCTTTTTTGAAAAGGCATTCAATGCGGCTTTATCTTCAATATATCAACCCAAAATTGGGTGGATTGATCGAAGTTTTTTCAGATCCTAAGCAGTTCTATGATGATATAAAACCTAGTAACGTTGGCGTGTGGTTGCTAATTGCAGCTATATTTACTGCGGCTTTGGTTTTGTTGATGCCTACTATTTTTTGGAAATTGCAGCCTATTTTCTTTTTGTTGGTCTTTTTTTTGGGAGATGCCGTTACTCGTTTTTTTATACGTTTAAAGGATGCTTTCAAAAATCTTTTAGTTGCTTATCCAGGCAAGCATTTGTTAAATCAAGAAATAAAACTAGAAAACCCTATTGAAAATAGTGTCGCTGACATTATTTTGGATGGTAAGGCATGGCAGGTGCAAGGTAATGATTGTCCTGTTGGAACACGTGTACGTGTTATTGCCATTAATGAAAGTGTTTTGTTTGTCAAAGTACCTATGAGTACTACTAACGAATGATGGCCTGCTGCCTAATTAACTTAAACCAATAAAAATAACCATATTTAATGATGAAATTGATCTCTACTAATACTAAAGAAGCAACTCTTGTAACCTTGGATGGTCTGTTAGATGACGCGCTTGCAGCGCAGTTGGAAGGCTTTTTTGCAAGGTGTAATAACCCTGTTAAACAAACTATTCATATTGATTTAAAACAGGTAGAAGCCATTAAACCTGAAGGTGTTCGCGTATTGCTCAATGCCCATATCAATGCCAATGATAATGTACTTAAACTCGTAAATGCCAATTCAGGTGTGAAGCAGTTATTGGATACAGTTGGTTTAGGAGAGCTTATAGTGGATTAGTTTATTTTTTCCTGTATTAAAATTTATAGATAATAACAATATAAAGAGGTAACGCATGTTTAGTGACCGCATGCAGAATTTTTTATTAAAACTAACAAGTCGTAATGATGTTGTTTTAGCAGTGTTCTTGGTCGTGATTGCGTTTATCATGATTTTACCGCTTCCTACTTTTTTGTTGGATTTGTTTATTGCCTTTAACTTAGGCGGCACGATTATGTTAATGATTGTTGCTGTTTACTTACCATCACCCCTTTCATTTTCTGCTTTTCCTTCTGTTCTTCTTTTGACGACCTTGTTCCGTTTATCATTAAGTATTGCTTCGACACGTTTGATTTTGACTGAAGCAGAGGCTGGCGATATTATCCGTACCTTTGGTGATTTTGTAGTGGGAGGAAATATTGTGGTTGGTTTTGTTGTTTTCCTGATTATTACCATTGTCCAGTTTGTTGTTATTACCAAAGGTTCAGAACGGGTTGCTGAAGTAGCAGCACGTTTTTCATTGGATGCGATGCCTGGTAAGCAAATGAGTATTGATAGTGATATGCGTGCGGGTGTTATTACTGTTGATGAGGCACGTACCAAGAGAACAAATTTAGAAAAAGAAAGCCAACTTTATGGTGCAATGGATGGTGCGATGAAGTTTGTTAAAGGGGATGCTATTGCAGGACTTGTTATTATTTTCGTTAATATTCTGGGGGGGATTTCCGTTGGTATGATGCAACATCAAATGAGTGTGAGTGAAGCAGGCTCGGTTTTTTCTATTTTGACTATTGGTGATGGTTTAGTCTCACAAATACCCGCTTTATTTATTTCAATTACCTCTGGCATTATTGTGACACGTGTTGCTGTTGATGAAACGACTAATCTTGGCCAAGATATTGGTGATCAGTTATTAGCACAACCCAATGCATTGCTTATTTCATCAGCTGTTGTTTTGGTGATGGGATTGATTCCTGGTTTTCCAACCTTTGTCTTTATTGGTTTAGGACTTTTAATGGGAGCGATGGGGTGGATTATGCGTAAGGCGCAAGATCATAAGTTTGAAGATGGTGATATTATAGCTGTTTTAGGCTCAGAAGCTAGTGAAAAAGAACGAATAGCCTCTTTGCAACGTGCTGTTGGTACGAGTAATGAGCCTGTTACACCTGTGTTGATTGAGATTGCAGAAAATGCCCGTGCTTTTATTCCGCCTGCTGAATTAAATAAAGTATTGATTGGTGTGCGACAAACTTTCTATCGTGATATGGGGGTTCCTGTTCCTGCTATTAGTTTTCGTATGAAGCAGGATTTAGGTGATAATGGCTACCGTATCATTATTCAAGGTATTCCCGTTGCGCATGGTTTTCTTGGTTTGGATAAGGTTTTTGTAAAAAACACGCCACAAATGCTGGAATCTATACAGGTTCCTTATGAAGAAGAAGCCGCGTTTTTACCTGGTCTACCCACTATTTGGGTAGAAAAAACACTTTCTCCCCAGTTAGTTGAGAAAGATGTTAATACAATGAATCCTGTTGAAATTCTGGCGTTCCATCTTGAATATGCGCTGATGGAAAATGCAAGTCAGTTTGTGGGCGTTCAAGAGGTGCATAGTTTGTTTACTAAACTTGAGGCAAGCGGTTTTGCTGAGCTTATAAAAGAAACACAGCAGTTTGTGGCATTGCCGAAAATTGCCGAAGTATTAAGACGTTTAGTGGATGAAAAAATATCAGTGCGTAACTTGCGCCAAATATTGGAGACTTTGGTGGAATGGGGAGAGACTGAAAAAAATACGGCAACACTAACAGAGTATGTGCGTATTGGTCTAAAACGACAAATTAGTCATTCGTTTACCTATGGCTCTAATACGCTTCCTGTTTATTTAATGGGGCCTGAAACAGAGAGTGTCATTCAACAAAGTATCCGTCAAACGCCAACAGGTAGTCATTTAGCACTTGATGATCAGGCAGCAGAACGTCTAGCATCAGCTTTAAAGGCGAATGAAGAAGAGGCGAGAAAAATAGCTGATCTGTCAGCACGTCCTGTCTTGTTGACTTCAATGGAATTGCGTCGTTATCTTAGTGACCATATGGAGACTATTGCAAGTGGTATTCCTGTTTTATCCTTTCAGGAGCTAACAAAACAGGTGAAGCTAAGACCCTTAGGGCGTGTGGAAATTTCAGGTTCAAAGTGAAAAACTATATTAGGTTTAGTCATGTCATTGAAATATATTGGTGAGGCATTAGGTGATGCAGTTGATAACTGCATTTCAATGCCTTTGAATGGTCGTGTTTTACAGATTGCAGGAACCGTTGTTCGTGCGGTATTGCCGCGTGCGACTATTGGTGAGCTTTGTTTGCTAAAAAACTCACATAATGATGTAGGAACACCTGCGGAAGTGATTGGCATTGAAAAAAAAGAAGTTTTACTTGCGCCTATTGGTGATATGAGTGGGATGTCAACCAGTACACAAGTGATTGCTACAGGGCGTAAACTTGATGTTGCCGTAGGTGATGACTTGTTGGGTTGTGTACTTGATGGTGTTGGAAATGTGATGAGTACAGGTGGTAGAAAATCGCTTCATTTGCCTTATTCTTATCCCATTATGTGTGATGCACCGAATCCATTATTACGTGATAAAATTGATCGACCTTTACCACTTGGTATTAGAGTGCTTGATGGTTTAGCGACCTGTGGTATTGGACAGCGCATTGGTGTTTTTGCAGGTGCAGGTGTTGGTAAAAGTACGTTTATGAGTATGCTGGTGGCACATGCTGATGTTGATATTAATGTGGTCGCACTGATTGGTGAGCGTGGTAGAGAGGTTCGTGAGTTTATTGAAGATTCTTTGGGAGATAATCTGAAAAAAACGGTGTTGATTGTGGCTACTTCAGAAAGACCTGCAATTGAACGTTTAAAAGCGGCTTATGTTGCAACGGCTGTTGCAGAGTATTTTAGAGATCAAGGCAAAAGTGTTTTGCTCCTGATGGATTCATTGACGCGTTTTGCCCGCGCCCAACGTGAAATCGGTCTATCCGTTGGCGAAGCACCAGCACGACGTGGTTTTCCACCTTCTGTTTTTGCGGAGTTACCAAAGCTTGTTGAGCGAGCGGGGCGTTCAGATAAAGGTTCTATTACCGCTTTTTATACGGTTCTTGTTGAGGGTGATGATATGTCTGATCCTGTTGCTGATGAAATTCGCTCTTTGCTTGATGGTCATCTCGTGTTGTCGCGCAAGCTTGCTGCTGAAAGTCATTACCCAGCTGTTGATATTTTGGACAGTCTCAGTCGGGTTATGTCGGTGTTGGTTTCCGCTGAGCATCGTCAAGCAGCGGCAAAACTGAATGAACTAATGGCAAAGTATAAAGAATTGGAGTTTTTAATTCGAGTGGGAGAATATAAAAAAGGTGCAGACCCGCTTGCTGATGAGGCTGTTGCTAAGATTGATGCGATTAATGCTTTTTTAAAGCAACCAACGGATGAGTTTTCGAGTTATGAGGAAACGGTTCAACGCTTACTGAGTTTGGTGTAATTTTTTATGAGTCTGCAACAGTTAAAAACAATACGCAAGCAGCGTATGGAAAAAATCTATGTTGAATTACAAGCAGGCAAAGAGCAGCTAAAATATTGTGAAGAAAATGTTTATCAAGGCAAGCTAAAGCTTGAGGACTTTCATCAGTGGCGAATGGAGCATCAAGAAACACTTTTTACTGATTTGCAAACAGACTGTTTTTCACCTAATGATCTGCAAAATTATATGGCTAAGTTAGTGCAGTTTAAAGAAAAAGAAGCAACATTAGCGGAAGAAATTCCACGTCTTGAAAGTACACTGGAGGCAGCAAAAAATAGGCTGTCGCAGGTGAGAAGACAATTGGTTGATATTAACCGAGATCTTGAAAAAGTGAATGAGTTTATTGAAATGGAAAAGGAGGCGTTAGTTCTGGCCGAGAATAAAAGAGAAGAAAATACGGTCGATGAACTTGCTAATTTTAGAGCAGCAAAGTCTTGAATGAGGTTATTTGTATTGAATAAGGTTTGCCCAACCGTTTATAAAGTTTACAAGTAGCTCTATCACTATGCTCCTTTTATGATGATTGTTTTAGCAGTAGTCTACCCTTCATAGAACAGAAGCAGAGAGTAGATGGTTATGCTAAGTATGAGGAAAATGACTAAGTGCAGGCTCGGATTATCATATTATTTGAGAGTGTCTGTCGTCTTTTATGTTTGCTTAGTTTCTAGTGCATTTGCAAAAGATTTGCCATGGACAGAAAAGACTTATACGCATTTTTCTGATCAGGAGCCGTTAACTGATTTTTTTGCCGCTTTAGCTGCCTCACAAAAAACACCCATTGTAGTGAGTGAAAAAATTGATACAGTGGTGAGTGGTTATTATAAAAAAATGACTCCAAAATCCATTTTTCTAGAGGTTGTTAAATCAAACGGATTAGTCTGGTACTTTGATGGAAATACCTTATTCATTAATCGTGAAGATGAAATGCAAACAGGCACAGTCAGTTTAACAAATACATCTGCTTCAGCATTTACGCGCTCATTAGAAAGGTTGGGTGTACTTGACCATCATTATCATTGGGTCGCTTCAGATATTGATCAGATGGTGTATTTTAAAGGGCCAGAACAGTTTGTTACTGCTGTTCTGGCTATGTCTAAATCACTGGATAAAAAACAAAAAAAACCAAGTATTTATAAATGGGTTGATAAGAAAGGTGTGACTAATTTTAGTTCAAGCTTACCTAAAGAGGGTAAAACAAGTGTTGATTTACAAAGAGAAGTAAAGAATAGGGTGAAGACACGAATGGTTAGTGATCGTATTGTCGTTTTAGATAAATCCAAGCATCAATAATAACCAGCACTTTATCTTTAGGATTTATACATTATGAAAAGCTCTGACGTACACTACATCGTGAAGATACTTTCAGGTGTCAATGAGGGAGCGCAGGTAAATTTGCCAAGAAATATCCCTATCGTAATAGGTCATTCAAGTGAGTGTGATGTTATTTTAAATGGTGCGGCAGTTGCTGATAAGCATATAAAAATAACATTATTAGGACAGGCTATTAAGCTTATACCACTTGCTCAACCTGTTTATGTTAATGGTAAAGATATTGGTTTAAGGGAATATAACTTAGAGCTTTATCATGTTGTTGAAGTGGGTGGCGTTTGTTTTACGATTGGTCTTCATGGTAGACCATGGCCTACGTATGACCCCGAACAACGTTCAATGCGTTCAGTGCAGCATAGTTTGCCTGATTATGTGCTTAATGAGCATAGTTCTGTTTTTAGGAGTCCTTGGTTATGGAGTGCGCTAGCTATTTTGCTATTGGTTAATATCCATTATTTTTCACGCGAAATAGGGGGTATTCCAGGGATGTTAGGTATGAAACCAAATGTTGAGAAACGTATCAATACCTTGGCTTCAGAAGAGCGTTTTAAGTATGTAAAGATTAATCAGGGACGCAATGGTTTATTGATGGTGAGTGGTTATGTTGCTTCAAGTGGTGAGCGTGAGCAAGTTGAACAAGATATTGCTAAATTATCAGATAAAGCCAGTGTTACTCTTTTTATTGATAGAGAGCTAGAAGCGTCAGCACGTACTATTGCACAGTCATTGAATGAAGATAGAGTAACGTTTAGTACATTAGAACATGGGCGTTTGAAAGCCAGTGGTTTAGTAAAAAGCCGCCAAAGTTGGCAAAGCGTGAAAGAAAATATACGTGATGATGTAAAAGGTGTTGAATCGTTAAATGACGAAGAAGTCATTATTTTAAGTGAAAAACTAACTCGATTAGAGCAAAAAATAGCTTTAGAGGCTTTTCATAAGCGTTTATCCGTGAAGTTGGTTCGTGAGATTGTTGAGGTTCGTGGTGAGTTGACGAAGGCAGAAAAACTGCGTTGGCAACAAGTGAAGAAAAACTTTGCAAAAGAGGTCTATTCGTTTACCTATCGAGAGCTGTTGCACAAGCCAGACCATAAAATAAAACTGGCACTTCGTAGTGTCAGTGTGGGTGATGTGCCCTTTGTTGTCTCAAAAGGGGGGGAAAAATATTTTAAAGGCTCGCATGTAGGAGAGGGCTATTATATTAAAGCGATTAATGATAGTAATATTATTTTAAAGAATGACGATATTGAATTCCCAATATTTTTTGGACAAAAGGAATAATTGAAGTGATGTTAGATATTGAAGTTAACTTAAAGAATGATACAACAGGCGAGTATAAAAAAGAGCTTATCAGTAAATTTTCTGCTACTGAAAGGGATGTTAGGCATGAAATCAATAAAGGGGTTTCGCCTGATGATTATACACGTCTAAGCAAGCTTTTAGAGGCTTTGGAAATAGGCGCAAAAGTTATTGAGAAATATTAAGTGATTAATAATTAGAACACATTATTATCTATTTTTTGTGTTTTATATAAATGGTTTTGCTATAGCTATGATAAGGAACGTCGTAGTGGCAAATAATTTGGTGCAAACATTAAGTACTGCACCGTTGGTATAGATACAATTCGTATCGTTTTTTATTTAGGAGAAATATAATGGATTTAGTACCTGTAGATCAAGGCAGTTCAAGTAACTTAACCCAGTTACTTGGCCAGCAAGAAGCACAGATGAATGCAACAATGGAGTTTCAATCTCAGTCTGCCCAGATGAGTCTGGAGTTTCAAATGCATGAGGCGGCAACAGAGCGCTTGAATGCAATGACTCAATCGATCGGTCGAGTTTCACAGCAAGCATCACAGGCTCTAGCTCAGTAGTTTAAGTTTTAGTAGGAGAAGCTAAGATTCATAAGTAATGAGGGTTGCTTCTCTTACTGAAACTATTGTTTATTACGCTCTAGACAATCTGGGGTTTAATTTAGGTGAGATGTATTTAGAGGTTATTGATGAATATTAGTACAGAAATGATTCAATTGTTATCTCAGGTGGGATATTTAGCCTGCTTTAATGGTGATGTGGAAAACGGTCAGCGTATCATGGATAGTGTGGAACTTAACTGTCAAGGACAGCCTGCTGCTTTAGTTGGGGTTGCTATATCGCGTATTTATGCGGGTCAGTATGTTGAGGCAATTAAAATCTTAAAAGAATCTGTGGTAAACCAAGATCCTGATAATATGACTGCAAAATGCTTTTTGGGTATGGCATTAAGTGAATCTGGCGAAATTGATGAAGCCATTGGTTTATTTGAAGAAATCATTGAAAAAGGTGGTGAAGATGATAAAACAATAGCAAGTTTTTATTTGGCAGAAATGACGAGTGAAAGTAAACAAGCAGTTTAAGTTTTTATTATCTTATTTATCGATAATCGTTTCGAACTTTTTTGAGTAATTTAGTGAAGGTAATTATATGATTGAGCAACTTGTATCGTTAAATATCTCTCAAGCTGGTTTTAGTGGTGTTGATTTAACGAATAATCCAATGACAGCAAATATGAATGATGTGATGAAGTTTAATTTGGCACTGAAAGATCAAAAAATAAATAATCATGCACTATTAGATGTGAAAGCTGATACTAAAGTAAGCAATGGTTTTTTACAGATTCAAAAGCCAGAAGAAACAAATCCTATTATAAAAATGGATCAGTCTTACAAGGCGATTTTAAATCAAATGAAAGAAACTCCGCAGTTTGATCGATTTTGGGAGGTTCGGAAAGATGATAAGGCTCCTATGTTTCGCTCGAATATTGCTGTGGTTGAGAAAAAGCTTGATATAAAAGAAAATATGCAGCGCTTACTTGATGAAACAAGAGAAATGTATGAAGTTAAAGGAGAAATTACTAAGGATATTGGTCAATGGCAGATGAAAACGACGATTTGGTCAGCGAATGTTAAACTTTTATTAGGTGTTGTTAAACAAACAAGTTCTGCATTTAAGACATTATTTCACTCAGCAGGTTAATGATAGATTGTTTCATATAAGCGCTACTTAAGCTAATTTATTTAGATTATCTAATATATTACGCTTTTTCCTACATTAGAATAATAATAATATAGATTTGCCATGAAAAAACAAAATAGAGTAAGGTTCCTCGTTCTTTTTCTGCTAAGTTTTCTTTTAGCGGGTTGCCAAATAGACCTCCACAGTGGATTGTCAGAAAATGATGTCAATAATATGATGTCTATTCTGCTTAGTAATGATATTTCTGCTGAAAAAATAAAAAATAAAAAAGAAGAAACCTATACATTAACCATTGATAAATCAAAAATTCCTGAATCTGTACAGTTACTAAAAGAGCATGGTTATCCAAAAGAAAAAATTGAAAAAATGTCTGAGCTTTTTAAACAGGAAGGATTAGTTTCCTCACCAACAGAAGAGCGGGCGCGCTACATTTACGCGCTTTCCCAAAGCATTCAAGAGACATTGAGTAATATTGACGGCGTACTAATTGCTCGTGTACATATCGTTATGCCTGAAAATAATCCTTATACGGATAAGATTGTACCGTCGTCAGCGTCTGTTTTTATTAAGTATCATCCACGTACGAATTTGAGTGATATAAAATCAGAAATAAAAATGATTGTTGAAGCCAGTATTGAGGGGTTAACGTATGATAATGTAAAAGTTATCTTGCTCCCCGCTCAAATTAAATATTAGTTAGGCTTTAGAGAGATTAAGTAAAATGAATGATCCAAAACAAACGTCTGCCAAACATAATTTGCCTTATCCTATTTGGGAGTTTAACTATAAGCCAGAACGGTATGTGCATAAAACATGGTTGGTTGATTTACCCAATGCAGAGTTATTACTAAAGCTTATTCATACTGAAGAGGATAATAAAACGACACGTTTGTCCCAACATTTAATGTCACAGCTTGGCTTTAATGGTAAGTTTTTCTTTGATTTTTCGGATCCAATAACAAAGTTAGCGCTGTGGTCTGGTGTAGAGTTACAGTATTTTGTTAAATATATTGGCATTATGTATCACTATAATGAGGTGAGAAAAGTGATAGCACGCGATGAAGTCTTGGCTTATCGCAAGGCTTTAGGTGATTCGTTGTATATGTTTGCTTTAGAGAAAGCTGCCTCACTTAATATAAGCTTAAATCCAGCGAAACTATCAAAATCGTTGCCGATTAAGGAAAGAGTTTTGATTTCGGGACTGTTAGTTCTTTACCCCGCTATGCAAGGTTATCCCCCTGCTTTACAGAAGCGTCTAGTCATCAAATTACCACGCAAGTGGTATGACTATTATATTGAACATGCGGATAAGAAAAATATTCTTTCTGATTCTGATGTAAAGCACAGGATGTTAATCAATAAAGTGATGCAGGCTGTTGTCAAAGGTAAAAAAAATGACGCTTAAGTTTTTAAAATTAAGAGAAAATTCATCACAGCTTATAACTACTGTAAAGGTAATTAAGGCACAAGATTATGCTAAGTATCAGTCGATACAAGCGTTAAGAAATGAAATTTACCATGAAAAAAAGCGTCAAGAAGCTGAAACAACAGAACTTAAACTTAAATCCATTGAAGCGGGCTTACTTCGAGGAGCGGAAGAAGCAAAGGCGAGGATGGCTGAGCAATTACTTCAGTCAGCTTCTTCACTAACATCACAATTAGCGGATATAGAGCAAGATCTTGTTAAGGTTGTTAAGTCAGCGGTACGAAAAATCATTAGTGACTTTGATGATGATAAACTGGTGTTGGAAGTGGTTAAAAAAGGGCTGATACCTGTGTATAAGAATCAACAAGTGGCTATTAGAGTAAACCCCGAAATGCTACCAACCGTCTTAGATGGTGTTGATACTATAAATCATAAAATCGGGTTTTTAGATGTTCAACCTGATGAGCGCTTGAAGAAAACGGATTGTGTGATTGAGTCTGATATTGGCATTATTGATGCCAGTATTGAATCTCAGCTTTCAGTCATTGAAAAAGCGTTGAGCGTGCAGTTTGCGCAAAAGAAGGCTTTTTAAAATTGACCTCTAGAGAGAGGTAGATAAGTGCATTATAAATAATTTCTCTAATGCCAAGGCATATCCGAAGGTGGAAATACTAAGCGTACACCATTAAGCATAAAGCGTTGTGATGGTTTTTCCATTGTTCGATAACCTGCATAGCGAATCAGTTGATTACTGTGTAAGCTTGTTCCGCGGAGTGCTTTTTCTCCATTATTAAATACGTTATCTATATCTACGGTGCTTGAGTAGTTACCTTTTTTATAACCACTATACATCTCAGCATTATTTGCACACCACTCCCTTACTTGACCTGATGTGGTCAATGCGCCGGTGCGTTTTGATGCCTCCCATTGGTATTCATGTTGGAGGACAGCACCTTTATAGATCCCCCCTAAACTGGATACCCAGTTGGCATAAGCAAGTGCCTCGTGGTGACTAATGCCACTAACGGGTTCTGTCGCAATAAGATCATAAGCGCCATTAATCCCAATACCATACCAGTTGCCATTATTGTCGCGGCTCCATGCATCAGGATGGTGATAGGGCTGTTGTTGTAGCCATTGTTGTCCTTCTTCGTTCCAGTAGTTTTCATGAGTATAGCCACCTGCATGAAGAAAGCTTAGCCAGGCACCATTGCTAACAGTGTGTGTATCAATTCGAAAGCTACTGAGTTCAACGATTTGTGTGGGCAGTTCTATATCTCGTGCATGGTGAGAGCCATCTTCGATCTTTTCTCCAATGCGATAATGCCCGCCATGCATTTCAGCATGTTCTGTTGAGGGGTCTAAAACACGTAATGGTTGTTTGCAGCTATAGGTGGTGTTGTGTTGGATTTGAATTTGTTGTAACTGCATTAACATTTGTTCATAACGTCGGGCATATTCATGCAAGATAAGCCAAAGCAAGCGGTTGTTTTTTGTGAGTGGTTGTTCTGCTAAGTTACTCGGGTTTGCAATCAGCATGAGATTGTTTTCTTGCAGTTCCATTGCCCAATTAAGTAAATGTTCTCGCGGAGGAAGCTTTTTCCAAAGCGATGCATCTTGTTTAATAGAGTGATCAAAGAAATCTTTTACCCGTGCGGTCATAGCATTATTATGTTGAACTATTTCACGTAGCCAATAGGTTTCGATGTAGACACAGCGCCCTAATAACCAAGCCAGTGGCGGAAGGTCAGGCTGTGTAGTTTGATAACACGCCGTTTCGTCAACAGCAAGTAATAACTCATTAACCATTGTTTGTAGGTTGCTGATTTGTCCTAAGAGCTGATGGCTTTTAAGGGTGTTTTTGTTATTTTTCTCATTAGTATTATTATTTATCATATTGTTACAATAATGCGTACGGCATCTAGTCTCATGTTAGCGGTGTTAATAGCGTTAGTGACAGCGTCAAGTTGTTGTTCAAAGAACTCAATTTCTTCAGGGCGTATATTTGGGTTGATGTGTTGTTGTGCCTTGAGACGATTAATCTCGGTTTCGATAATCTTTTTAGCTTGTTCATGAGCTTGAGCGGTAATGAGCGGTGTTTGCTTTTTTGCTTGCTGTTCTGCTTGGTCAATGAGCTGACGTAGCTCATTTTCTTTCATTTTTATAAGTTGCTTAGCCGTTTTTTTATCAACTTTTGTTTGATGCTGTTTAATGATGTCACTGTTTAATAGATGACTAATATCTTTTCCTTGTGGGTTAATAATCATATGAATGGTACTGGGTGGTAGATAGCGTTGGCTTTGTACCGCTTGTGCTGATGCAGTATCCAATACATGTAAGGTTTCTACCATTATTGCACCCGCTCTGAGTGCGGGATGTTTAATGGCGATCAGACTCGCGTTACCCATTTCACTGGTTGCAACAAGATCCATAGCCTCAGATACAAGTGGATGATCCCAACTAAGATAATGCAAGTCTTCATTTTCTAGTGCTGTTTCACGTTGGTAGGTGACTGCCATACCGCCTTCTCGTAGCCCTGGGAAGGTCGTCAACATGTGTTTTCCTGCCGTGAGCAAGTAACTGTTTTCTCGATATTCTTCGCTATCAATACCATAACAGTCATACATGTTTTCCATATAGCGAGCGAGTACATGATCGGTACTATCATCTTCAGCGAGTGCTTGTTTCTTCAAGAGTTTGGCAATTTGTGGGCGGCAAGAACTGTACTCTAATAAACGATCTCGCCCTTTTTGTAGCAACGTATTCTGTTCGTCAAGCAGGTTTGCTGTGTGTTGAATTAAGTTGTCCAAGGTTTCATGGTTAGTGCTAGGCTCTTGTAAGCATTGCATGAGTTCTTTTTGTACTGCTTTAAAAATAGTACCGCCTGCTGGGCAAGTATGCTCAAAGGCTTGTAGGCCATGATGATACCAATTAAAGAGTACATCTTGCGCAGAGTTCATGAGGTAAGGGGTGTGAATCTGGATAGTTTCGGTTTGCCCAATGCGATCCAATCGACCAATACGTTGTTCGAGTAAATCAGGGTTAAGCGGTAAATCAAACAAAATCAAATGATTGGCAAACTGGAAATTGCGTCCTTCACTACGAATTTCAGAACAAATGAGTACACGAGCACCAT
>CAYNGN010000009.1:0-13157 GCA_964396615.1 uncultured Thiothrix sp.
CTGGAAGTTTTTTGGCAACTTGCTCGACAACGACAAAATCACACTTTGTGGTGAAGAAAGTTTTGGCGCTGGCGCAAATCATATTCGTGAAAAAGATGGTTTATGGGCTGTACTTTTTTGGCTAAATCTCATTGCAGTAAAGCGTAATTCTGTTGAGCATATTGTTAGACAGCATTGGGCAGAGTTTGGTAGAAATTACTACTCACGTCATGACTATGAAAAACTCCCTGTTGAAAAAGCAGAACAAGTTATGAAACACCTTAATGATAGCCTTGCCTTGTTACCTGGCACTACATTTAATGGTCAACGCATAGAAACAGCAGATAATTTTGTCTATTCTGATCCCATTGATTACTCTGCCAGTGAAAATCAAGGCATTCGTATTATTTTTGGCAATAGCTCACGCATTATTTACCGCCTCTCTGGTACAGGAACAGAGGGGGCTACCTTACGCATCTATCTTGAACGCTATGAAGAAGACTTTAATAAACATGATTTAGAAACACAAGAAACGCTAAAAGACCTCATCACTATCGCACTGAAAATCGCTAAAATCAAAGAGATTACTCAACGAGAAACGCCGTCAGCAGTCGTATAGCTTGCATACAACTGATTCGCTTTAATGGGTATAAAAAGCACATATTAAAAATAAAAAATAACTTTATACCCATCATCGAAACCTAGCCTTATGCCAAATATTACGTTTTATTATCATGCAAACCTATTCAGCTAGGGTAAATTTACGCAGTGATATGGTTCTTCATAATTAAGATAGACCCCCCATCTGCTTATGCTTTTTTGCTGAAAACAACAGGCTGGTATCTGTTTCTACAAAGCAAGCAGAAACACTATCATTTCCAATATTTTAAAATATTCCAACGAGATTATTAATGTCTAAAGTACAACAGTATTTATCCATCCTCTCTCTTTTATTATTTACCTTCTTTATCAGTAATACCAGTTCAGCAATGACGAACTTGAATACAAATACTCCAACGAGTATCGCAGCCTATACAGGCAAAGGGCATTGGACTATTATGCAAGCATGGATGTCAAACTGTGCTATTTGTAACAAAGAAATGCCTGGATTTGTTAAAAATGCTCCACGCTTTCCTAATACAAAAGTTATTAGCATATCATTAGATGGTAATAAACAAAGGGCACAACAGTTTGTCACAAAACATCGGGTAAATTTCCCAACTATTCTCACCAACACCCAAGAATTTAATAACTATCTTTTACAAGCTGCTGATGAAAAGCTGACAGGAACCCCTACTTATTTGATCTTTGACCCAAGAGGAGAACTTGTTGCTGTGCAACAAGGACATGTTCCTTTTGGTTCTATTTATAACTTCATTACCAACCAACAATAACAAAACCCGTTAGAGCTGTCGTTAATCTTGACAGCTTAAATACGAACAATAGAATCATAGTATAGTTGTATCGTTCTCCCTTACTAAATTTCGATATTCCGTTATGAAATCAGATCAAGAACTAAAACTGTTTTCCACACCACAATATCCTTGCTCCTATTTATCTGGACGCATTGCACGTAATTACGTGGTAGACCCTAGTTTTGCACTTAACACCACACTTTATTCAAACTTAATCCAAATGGGCTTTCGTCGCAGTGGCTCACAAGTTTATAAACCAGAATGTGGGCAATGCAAAGAATGTATTTCAAGTCGAATTTTAGTCAAAAATTTCATCCCAAGTCGTAGCCAACGACGGAATTTAAAAAGTAATAGTGACCTCTCTATTATCATCAACACCACAGGGTTTAAACCCTGTTATATTCCACTTTATGAAAGCTATTTACTCAGTCGACATGATAATAATGAGACAAGCAATATTGAAGATTTTTTTGAGGCTGACTGGTGCGATGTCCACTACATTGAGTTTTATCATCAGGAAAAAGCAAATAATCAAGATCAACGACTGCTAGGGGTTGCTGTTGTCGATATACTTGAGAACGGTTTATCATCGGTTTACACTTTTTTCCACCCAGAAGAAAGCAAACGCAGCCTTGGTACCTTTGCCGTACTTTGGCAAATTAACTATGCAAAAAAAAATAATATCGACTTTGTTTACCCTGGCTACTGGATAAAAGACTGCCCTAAAATGAACTACAAAACACGCTTTCAACCTTTAGAAGGCTATTTCTCAGGCAGATGGCTACCTATCAAAAAATAAGAAATACAGGCATCTTTCATTTTCTGGTTTACAATTTGTAAGGATACCAAAATGCACATCATTTTTTATCCAAGCTTCTCAACCATGCCAATTTTTGCTGAATTTTCACCTCTAAACCACGCTCCACAGGAAAGTAATAACGCTGTTCTCCTATACTGTCAGGAAAATACGTCTCACCTGCTGCATAAGCATTTTCTTCATCATGTGCATAACGATACGCATGACCATAGGATAAATCTTGCATCAGTGTTGTTGGAGCATTACGTAAATGCAAAGGAACGTCATCTGCTGAGGAAGCATTTTTACTTGCTTTGACAGCCGCTTTATACGCTTTATAAACCGCATTACTTTTTGGCGCACAAGAGAGATAAATAAGTGCTTGAGCAATAATTAACTCACCTTCAGGAGAACCAAGCCGTTCATAAGCCTCCCATGCATTTAATGCAAGCGCTAATGCTCTAGGATCAGCATTACCAATATCTTCTGACGCGATACGAATCACTCTACGCGCAATATAGAGTGGATCACAGCCTGCTTCAATCATACGACAAAACCAATATAAAGCCGCATCAGGTTTGCTTCCTCGTACTGACTTATGCAATGCTGATATTTGTTCATAAAACAAATCGCCCTTTTTATCAAAACGACGCATAGAAGTCTGGGCAACATTAGCAATATGCTCAACAGTAAGTACTTGCTGATTAAATTCATCAACGTCTGTTAAGTCTGTTGCTATTTCTAACCAATTAAGTGCTCTGCGTGCATCACCATCAGCAGAACGCACTAATAGATTTAAGGCATTCTCATTAAGAACAATATTATTGCCACCCAAACCGTATTTTTCATCAGCAATAGCACGCTGAATAATACATCCTAACTCGTCATTGCTTAATAGCTTCAACACATAAATACGTACACGTGATAACAAGGCACTATTTAATTCAAAGGAAGGGTTTTCTGTTGTAGCACCGATAAAGAAAAACGTACCATCTTCAATATAGGGTAAAAATGCATCTTGCTGTGCCTTATTAAAACGGTGTACCTCATCAACAAACAGTACAGTGGATTGCCCTAAGGTATCATAAGTAGCTTTCGCTTTTATCACCGCATGGCGAATATCTTTCACCCCTGAAAAAACAGCAGAAAGAGAGATAAACTCAGCACCACAATAATGACTAATAAGATTGGCTAGTGTTGTTTTACCTGTTCCAGAAGACCCCCAAAACAACATAGAATGCAAATGATCTTTTTCAATCGCCTCACGCAGCGGCTTCCCTAGTGCTAATAAATGCTGTTGCCCAGCGTAATCATCAAGACAACGTGGGCGCATTCTATCAGCAAGTGGACGATAACGTGACGAAGGTTTGAACACAAAATACTTAAATAGGCTTACCAATCACATCTACACCAGCGGGTGGTTTAAAGGTAAACTGACTATCACTAATGCGTACATTTTCCTTAGCATTAAAGGTAATTACCGTTTTTTGACCAATATGGTCATACAACACCATTTGTTTCAGCACACCTGCTTTATCCATCGCTAATTGAAGAGCACGAAAATCAGAGTTTTTTTGCTTTGGTTTTAAATAAAACCAATCCCAACCACTTGTTTTATCATCCATTTCAGTAATCTTAAAATACTTATCAGGCACACTCTTGTGCATAAGAATAGCGGCAGGCGTGCTTTCCATAGCCTTAGTTAATGGTTTTACCGTCACTTGGTCAAGATCCTGATCATAGACCCAAACATTTCGACCATCAGAGATAATTTGTTGTGGCTCAGGACTCACATACACCCAGCGAAACTTTCCAGGCCGCGTTAAAAACAACTGACCTTTAGCAGTGTCTATCACCACACCCTTTTTACTATAAACCTGCTGGGAAAACGATCCTTGCATGCTATTGACATCGCCAAAGAACCGATTCAAATGCGTACGTGCATCTGATATTGCTAATGCCGTATTTGCTATTGGAGCTACTAGCATTAATAAAGTTATGATCAACAATTTTTTCATTTATTATTTCCTAAATTGCTTAGGGACAAAGATATTCTTAATATCCTGGCCCCTTAATTTTCCTACTATAGAATGCCAGCCATCGGCACTTATAAAATTAATCCGCCACAGGAGGAGGTGCAATCACTTCACGCGATCCATTACCTTGTACAGCACTTACCACACCTGCTTCTTCCATACTTTCAATCATTGTTGCTGCACGGTTATAGCCTACTTTCAAGCGACGCTGTAAATAAGATATAGAGGCTCTACGTGACTCTGTGACAATAACGACGGCTTCATCATACAGTGGATCTGTTTCAGATTCCTTGCCAGACAAAGGTTCAAGACCAGGAATCCCCGCACCACTTGGAGCGTTTTTTATGACCGCATCCATGTAAGCAGGTTCCCCTTGCGCTCTCACAAAATTAACGACTGCCTCAACTTCTTCATCACTAACAAAAGCACCATGTATACGTTTTGGCATTGAAGTACCCGCAGGTAAATATAACATATCCCCTTGCCCCAGCAACTGCTCTGCACCACCCTGATCAAGAATCGTACGTGAGTCAACCTTCGTCGAAACATTAAAGGCAATACGACTTGGAATATTAGCTTTTATCAATCCAGTAATAACATCCACTGAAGGGCGTTGTGTCGCAAGAATTAAGTGCATACCCGCAGCACGTGCTTTTTGTGCAATACGTGCAATCAGCTCTTCCACTTTCTTACCTACGACCATCATCATGTCGGCAAACTCATCAACCACAATAACAATGTTTGGCAAAGTATCTAATGCTTTAGGGGTAGGATCAAGTGCTTTACTAGGATCATGCAGTGGATCCATAATTGGACTACCTGCATCAATAGCTTCTTGAATTTTTTGATTGTAACTTGCTAAACCTCTCACCTTAAGTTTTGACATGAGCAAATAACGTCGCTCCATCTCTGCAACACACCAACGTAACGCATTAGCTGCATTTTTCATATCGGTTACAACAGGTGTTAATAAATGCGGGATATCTTCATAAATACTAAGTTCTAGCATCTTAGGGTCAATCAAAATTAAACGCACTTCATCAGCCGTTGCTTTGTAAAGCATACTCACTAGCATTGCATTAACAGCAACCGATTTACCCGCACCCGTTGTACCCGCTACTAATAAATGCGGCATTTTACCTAAATTAGCAACAACGGGTGTACCACCAATATCCTTACCCAAAGCCAACGTCAATGCGGAATGCGCATCATCAAACTGTGTTGATTCCAAAACACTTCTCATCGTCACCATCTCACGACGATCATTAGGGACTTCTATACCAATGGTTGTTTTACCAGGAATCACCTCTACAATACGAACACTGTGCACCCCTAAATTACGGGCTAGATCTTTAGCAAGACCACTTACCTTACTTACTTTTGTTCCTGCATTAAGCTGTAATTCAAAACGAGTCACCACAGGACCAGGGTGCTTATCTTTGACTTCAACACCACGCACACCATAGTGCCCAAGCGCTTCAACAATATTGTCTGCTAAACTTGCTAATTGTTCTTCATCATATTGACCTTGCCCTTCAGGGGGCAAATCAAGCAATGATAAAGGAGGAAGCGAAATAGCTTTATTTAATGGTTTAGCTAATGTCCGCTTAATAATACCCGCTGATGGAGCAGGAGAAGCGACTGCTTTTACCTCTTCATTCTTTGCTTTCACATCATCTTCAGCATTTTTTGGTACAGATGGTGCAGACATAGATAGCCCTGCATCCTCAGTATTCGTAAGAACTATATCGTTTTTCTGTACTTGAGGAACATGTGGATTTACAGTCTCTTTAGTACTCTCCATTAAGAAATCAGGCTCTTCATCAGAACTCTCTCTTTTAGGAGAAGGAAACCATTTGTCCTGCACTTTATTCCATATACCTGCAACACCTGCACCAGCAGTTGCAAACATCACAGAACCTTTAGAACCTATTTCTTTAAGATCAACATTTTTATTCGCAGCATCAGCCTTCGTCTTTTTCAACTCAGCATTATCAACACCCTCTGTAGCCACTTGTGGTCCATCACCACTAAGACGATCAAAGACACCTAATATCTTCTGACCAATATCTAATACCTTATCACCAATATATTCAACAACCCCCCCCCATTTAATATCAGCCATCAATGTTACACCTGCAAAAAACATCGACAGAAGAATAAGAGTAGAACCATAATCACCAAAAATACTACGTGCAAACCGTGCGGCCATAATACCAATGAGACCACCACCGCTATGAGTCAATTCAGCAAAAGGAAAAAGAATGGTACTTAAGCCGCTGCCTGCCACCAATGCAGCAAGCATGCCTGCCACCGCAAGCACAGCATTGATACCACCACGGGGATTATGTGGGTTTGCCATTTGTGGAAAACGGAACAACACTACTCCAACAATCAGTAATGCAACAGGAATCAAATAAGATAAATAACCAAACGCACTAAAAAGAAATTCGGATAAATAAGCACCAACTCGACCTGCTTTATTCGTGAATCCACAGTCGCTATCATGTCTAAAAATACCACAGTCGGTGCGGTTATAGGTCAACAGTGATAAAAATACAATGGCAGAGATGCCAGAGAAAAAAAGGACGCTAGTTTGTTGTAAACTAACACGTTTTAACTTATTTAACTTAGTTGCAGCCACAGGGAATGCCTTTATAGAGTTAGACTTGAAGTCTATATAACCACCATAAATAACAATCTGTAATATTGACAACTTATTTGTATTTTACACAGCCACTAGCAGGTAATGTGTATTTCTAGAATAAGTCATTTTACCAACATCTTACAAGGTATCATGCAGGGTATATTGAGCAAGTCAGGTTAAAGTGATATGTAATAACTATTACCCAATTATATAACAAATAAAGGATTAGTTAAGTTATTTCTCTATTTTTACAGCATTAATATAAGCCAACTTAACAGTTTAACCTGCTAATTTACTCATAAAGAACTCACTATTTAATAAACAGTTTGTTCAAATAAACCACTATATAACAAAAAAGATACTAAACTATTTACGCGATGCATCTAGGTCTTTTTTCAACGCATCCAATGTATTACTAAGTTCTTTAGCACCTTGTTCCAGAGAATGTGACATACTATCAACTGATTCACTAAGTGCCTTATCAAGTTCGTTTAACCCATCAGAAAGCATTTGATTAAACTGTCCTGCGGCTTCATTAACAGTCTGCTTTATAATCCCTGTCAACGTTTCTTGCAGTTCACTACGCCAAACATCTTCTGTTTTAATCAGCACAGTCTTTGTCGGTATACGAATATTATCACCTTGTTTTCTTGCCAATACAATAACAGTATCAATTTCAACACGTTCTGCTTGCTCAGCCATTTTTCCTAAATCAACATGTGCAATCTTAAATTTTTTATCAGCAATATATTTAAGGTATGAAGCAGTCTCCCAACTCACATAATATTTAGCCTCATCTAATTCTTTTTCTTGTGCAAATGACCAAAATTGCTCAGCAATATTTTTAGGCTCACCGCCACTGCCACAACCAGAAAGTAAAACAAGGGGAAAAAGGCACACAAACAACTTGGAGAATAGAGACATAGAATTCACTTAACCTTGTAATATCATAATTATTATAATGGTGTACAACACTACCCTGACAAGCCTATTCGCTATTTTTCAATGTACCTGATAGTGCAACCGAATCATTAATATAATGTGAAAACGTTATCGCTTCAATCGTATTTTCGTAGCACTCAACAGAGGGCACAACAACTTGCGCCTTAAGATAATTAGGGCTATACCCTGATACAAGAAATTGCCCTACATCATTTTTTTGCGCACGCTCCCATAACACGTCAGCTGTTGTTCCTATATGCTGCTCGTAAAAAGTTTGCCTCAAACGATCACCTAATGCACGCATTTCAATACTTCGTTGTTTTTTAATTGGCTTAGCAACAGGATTAGCTAAACTCGCCGCTTTTGTCCCTTCTCGGGGCGAAAAAGGAAAAACATGTAAATGTCCAAACCCTATAGACTCCACATATTCTAATGTCTGTTGCCATTCTGCTTCTGTTTCCCCAGGGAAACCAACAATAATATCGGTTGTTACATTAAAATGTGGCACTACTTGCCGAACTTGCTGCACTAAAGTGGTAAATTCCGCTGTTTTGCAACGGCGTGACATACGACGCATCACCGAATCAACACCACTCTGAATAGGTAAATGCATATGTGGCATTAAACGTGGATTTTCAAATAAAGTAAAAAAAGAAGGGGGAAGATCCCAAGGCTCTACAGAAGCAAACCGAATCCGTGGTATATCAGTCTCTGCTAAAATATGGGTCACCAACTGATACAAAGAACTATTTAAATCACTACCATAACCACCAACATGCACGCCTGTTAAAACAGCTTCTTGCAAACCTTGTTGGTGTAAATCATTAACTTCAGCAATGATTTCAGCCTCAGAACGACTTCGTTCTTCACCACGAGCAACGGTGACAATGCAGAAGGTACAACGATAACGACAACCATCCTGAATTTTGATAAAAGCCCGATGCCTCCCTCTAATAAACAATGAAGTTTGCTCTGGCTCCATTGCAATCAATGGCATGGTTTTAATCGCAAATTTTTCACTAACAATGGCAGCAAGCTGGTCTTTTTCTGCGTTAGAAATCACGAGATCAACCCCCAATGTTGCAGCCACATCTGCTTGATTCAATGAAGCATAACACCCCGTTACAACGAGATGAGCTTCAGGGTTGCTACGATAAAGTCGATTAAGCAATTTACGTGATTTTTTCCCAGCTTCTAAGGTCACCGCACAAGAATTAAGCACAATAATATCAGCATCTTCTGGTTCAGTAATAATCGTATGACCTTGACGACGAAAATCACGCGCCCATTGTTCAAGCTCTGCTTCATTTAAACGACACCCTAAGGCCTTGAGAACAACTTTCACAATATTTATCTACACTACTCTTCGCTTAACCTTTCAGGATAAAGCTCCACATCAGCTTGATCACGCAGTGCCTGCATCACAGCTCGCTGTTCACGATTTCCTACATAACCTGCATATTGCTGCTTCGTTGTCTCGTCAATAGCAACTTCACCCGCTTTTACAGCAACTAATGCAATAATAGAGTAATCACCATTAGGGGCTACCACCGAAGTATAAAGCGGCAATGAGCCAGTCGAAGCAGATAAATCAAACAATGTCCTTATAAGATGTGCAGGAACCTTGCTACCATCACGTACTACATCAGCATATTTAACGACTGATGCAAGTTTATCTTCTCCTAAAGCCGTCCAATCTTTCGTGGCTTTAACAGCCGTTAGTAATTTTTCACCCTTTTCTTCTAACTGTTTTTTCCCTTGCTGTGTCACTAGTAACGTTTTAATTTCAGCAGATACATCTACCAATGGTTTTAAGGCAGGTTTTTTGTTTTCTTCTAAACGCAACACCATCACATGCCCAGGGGCTATTTCGATGAGAGAAGAGTTTTTTCCCTCATTCAATACTTCTGTAGTGAAAGCAGCCTGTTTAACAGCAGAGTTAGCAGTAACCCCCTCCCCTGTTGAACGACTAAACCAATCACTTGTCATTTGCTTGCCTTTAATTTCGTCTATTGCAGGTTGCAAACTACCATCATTCTCAAATGCACTGGTACGTAAGGCATCACGCAAATCCTCAAACTTCTCTTCAGACTTTTCTTTACTTAAATGTTTACTCACATCAACTTTAACTTGCTCAAAAGATTTTTGACTTTCTTGTTTTAACGCTAATACTTTAATAATTTCAAAACCATCAGGTGTTTGAATAGGCTCAGCCACTTCGCCTTCTTTGGTGTTAAATACAATCTCCTCAAAGACTTTATTCATCGTCCCTTTATCAATAAAACCAATTTTTTCACCTAACTCTGCAAATAAAGCATCATCTTTCATCGCAGCAACATCATCAAAGGTTTTTTCACCCGCAATAATCGCTTCATATAATGCCCTAGCCTTTTGTTTTGCTTGTTCTTTATTTAGTTTATCGGTGATATTAATACGGATATGGCTGGCTTTAAATTGTCCTTTTTCTTTGTATCGTTCGATATTTTCATTGTAATACTGTTGTAACTCGCTATCTTCAAACGAAAGTGCTGCCGCAACCTCTTGTTGCTTCAATTCAACATAAGCAACTTTGACTTGTTCTTCGGTTTGAAAAGCATCTTTATTTTCATTGTAATGCTTCTGAACCATCTCATCTGTCACCTCAATGCCCGCTTCTTGGTCTTTGAGTATTAGCGTATAAACTTCAGTATCACGCTTTTGATTCACTAGTTTTTGGTAGTTTTCCATCTCAGTTTTTGGCAAAAAGGCTGTTGATGTAATTGCATCATTAAACTGATTATTAGTAATAGAACTGCGCACTTGTTCTTCTACAGCCTTTGCATTACGCTTCTGTAACGCTATTGCCTGATGATATGTTTCTGCATCAAACTGACCATCTTTTTGAAAAGCAGGGAAGGTCGCAAGCACATCAACTACCTCAGTTGCACTCGCACGATAATTATTTTCCATAGCGTGTTGGCGTAATAAGGTTTGATTTACAATAGTTTCTAAAGCAGATCGCTTCATACCACTATCATCAAACCCTGGTGGTATCTTGCCAAACATTTGAATAATACGCTGCTTTTGCTGTGACACTTCATTTTGAACCATTTGCAACCCTATTTCATCACCGTTAACTACTGCAACGACTTTCTCGCTTCCTCCACCTAAATAAGATTGAATACCAAAAAAAGCAAATGGAATACTGATGAAAAAAACAATTGCATAGGCAATCCAACCCTTAGCATTATCATGTATAGACTGAGGCATAGTGTTTAATAAAAATTAGTTAAAAAATACCAGCGTTCTGTAAAGCCAACGCGGGATAAAGTAGACGGTAAGAGATGATATAGCAGAACACCCCAAAGAACAAAGGCTTAAAGCAGAAAGCAGAAAGCATCTAAGCTATAAATAAAAAAAGGACGCACAAGCGTCCTGTTTTTATAATAGTGGCGGAGCGGACGGGATTCGAACCCGCGACCCCTGGCGTGACAGGCCAGTATTCTAACCCGCTGAACTACCGCTCCACTATGGTGGGTGATGAGAGATTTGAACTCCCGACATTCGCCTTGTAAGGGCGACGCTCTACCAACTGAGCTAATCACCCGCTTGGTTAAGAGGCGTGTACTTTAATCTATCTTTTCGCTATTTGCTAGTAAAATTTTAACTTTTTTACACCAAACTTAAAAAGACTTAAAGCCTCGCCAGCTACCCAACGGAGCGTTACTTTACAGCATCTTTTAAAGCTTTGCCAGCTTTAAATGCAGGAATTTTTGATGCTGCAATTTCAATAGCCTCACCTGTTCGAGGATTACGTCCAGTACGCGCTTTACGATCACGAACAAGGAATGTGCCGAAGCCAATAAGTGTTATTTGCTCACCCTTCCCCATCTCCTGAGAAATAGTCTCAACAAAAGCTTTAAATGATCGTTCCGTATCAGCTTTAGTAAGTCCAGACTTTTCAGCAACAGCATCAATAAGCTCTGATTTATTCATAATTCCCATCCTTTTATGAGTTATTTATCTATCCAAGATTCCTTCACAGTCAAATAATTAAAGACTGCTCCAGTTCGCGGCACAGTTATACCAGTGCTTGATTTAAAGTGTCAACTGATTACTCAGTAAAAGGGTACTTAAATTCAAATATTTTCAATACAATAGACTAATAATACAAAGTTATTAATTAATCATGACTAAAAATAACAACGAAAATGGTTAATAAACAGACACATCCAAATCTTATAAAAAATCAAGAATATGCAGTATCCTAGCAGACTTCAAAAACACCTCTTAAATTAATGCCTTAACTCATCTGTATCATCCGACTCTCTACTCCCCTCCAATGAAGCTGCATCACAGTCATCATCCTCCTCCACATCAGTCAAGGGTACAGGACGGCTTTCCAGCGCCAACTCTAAAACCTCATCAATCCATTTTACAGGATGGATTTTTAACTTACTGGTGACATTTTCAGGTATATCTGCGAGATCTTTTTCATTATCTTTTGGAATCAATACCGTTGTAATTCCACCACGATGCGCTGCCAAAAGCTTTTCTTTTAAGCCACCAATAGGTAAAATTTCTCCTCTTAGCGTTATCTCTCCCGTCATTGCCACATTTGCACGCACAGCAATTTTTGTCATTGCTGAAACAATAGCTGTCACCATTCCCACACCTGCACTAGGCCCATCTTTAGGGGTAGCTCCTTCAGGAACATGAATATGCACATTATGCTTTTTAAGAAAATTTCTGGTGATACCTAGTTGATTTGCACGGCTTTTAACCACCGTTTCAGAAGCGTCAATAGACTCTTTCATGACCTGACCAAGACTCCCTGTAGCACGCATTCCCCCCGTTCCAGAAACAGTAATACTTTCAATTGTGAGCAACTCACCACCAACCGATGTCCATGCTAGACCCGTTACTTGACCAACTTGGTTCTTTTTATCTGCTTTACCATAGCTGAAGCGCTGCACCCCCAAAAAATCACTCAGATTTCGTACCGTTACTGAGGTTTTTTCTTTTCCTGTTAACAAATGCGCTTTAATTACTTTTCTACAAATTTTGGAAATTTCACGATCAATATTTCTCACCCCTGCTTCCCGCGTATAATAACGAACGATATCGCGTAATGCTGCATCACTAATCTTCAATTCAGCTTTTTTAACACCATTATTTTTTATCTGCTTTGGCACTAAATAATTACGTGCAATATTGATTTTTTCGTCTTCGGTATAACCTGGCACACGAATTACTTCCATACGATCCAATAAAGGTCCAGGAATATTCATACTATTTGCTGTAGCAACAAACATCACATCTGATAAATCGAAATCCACTTCAAGGAAGTGGTCTGCAAATGC
>CAYNGN010000009.1:13167-15466 GCA_964396615.1 uncultured Thiothrix sp.
GTTTTGTTCAGGATCAAGCACCTCTAACATTGGGGAGGAAGGATCCCCTCTAAAATCAGCAGCCATTTTATCTATTTCATCTAGTAAAAATAACGGATTACGCACTTCGACACGTGATAGGTTTTGTATGATCTTACCAGGCAATGCACCAATATAAGTACGACGATGCCCTCTTATTTCTGCTTCATCTCGAACGCCACCCAATGCCATTCGGGTATATTTTCGACCTGTCGAACGAGCAATCGAGCGACCTAAAGACGTTTTACCCACTCCTGGAGGCCCAACAAGACACAGGATAGGGCCTTTCAACGCTTTAACCCGCTGCTGAACAGCAAGATATTCGAGAATCCGTTCTTTAATCTCTTCTAAACCATAATGATCTTCATCTAAAATGGCTTGTGCTTTAGTAAGATCATGTGAAACATCGGTGGTTTTCGTCCATGGCACCTTCACTAACCAATCAATATAATTTCTAGAGACTGTTGCCTCAGCTGACATAGGTGACATCATCTTCAGTTTAGCAAGCTCAGCTTTTGCTTTTGCTTCAGCTTCCTCTGGCATACCTGACTCTTGTATTTTGGTGGTAAAGTCTTCTATTTCATTGGGAGACTCATCATCTGAGTCTCCTAGCTCCTTCTGAATGGCCTTCATTTTCTCATTCAGATAATATTCACGCTGACCTTTTTCCATCTGCGTTTTAACATTACCACGAATTCTTTTTTCGACTAGCAATAAATCAATTTCATTTTCAACTAAATCAATCAAATGTCGAAGACGTTTTTCTATAGATGCAATTTCAAGCACTTTTTGCTTATCTGATATTTTGATCGATAAATGGGCTGAAACGGTATCTGCTAAACGACTAGGGTCATCAATCGCTGATAAAGATGTTAATACTTCAGGAGGGATTTTATTATTAGATTTAACATATTTTTCAAACAAACCAATCAGCGTTCTTTCGTAAACTTCGACCTTACGCTCATCGTAGTCAGTACTGAGTTTTAATATATTGGCATCAGCAGAAAAATAGTCTTCATACTCATGTAAAGAAGTAATCTCAACACGTCGCCCTCCTTCAACAAGCACCTTTAATGTGCCATCAGGTAGTTTTAATAACTGCAAGATAGTTGCCAATGTACCAATACGATAAATATCATCGAGAGTAGGTGCATCAACATCTGCATTACGTTGACTAACCAAAATAATTTCTTTTCCCGATTCCATTGCAATATCAAGTGCATAAATTGATTTTTTTCGACCAACAAACAGCGGAATCACCATATCAGGATAAACAACAACATCTCTCAGAGTTAGCACAGGTATGTCATTTAATGCTGAATTATTTTTTTTAGGTTTAGTCATATTGATCTCTTAATTGATATATCTATTGGTAGATTGTTGGTATTTGAAAATGTGTACATTAAAAATAGAAAAAAACAAAAACACATCAGCAAATGTCAACATGACCTTAAAGAAAACATTGATCACCAAAACAGGTTTTCTCTAAGCTTATTTTTACTACTATAGGGACAGATAGAATAATTTCAACTATCTACCACTAACATTTCAAGAGTTAAATATAGAACTATATTATAAGGAAAGGAAATAAATATTATGAAGAGATGAAGTAAGCACCAAAGCCATCTCTTCATAAAGCTGTTTTCTAGTGAAACACATGTAATACATTAGAACTCAACCAGAAGCTTCTTTGGCTTCTATCTTATCTGGGTTTTCATAAATAAGGTAAGGACTAGCATCACCCTCAACAACAGCCTCATCAATCACAACCTTTGATACGTTCTCCTCTGATGGTAAGTTGTACATTGTTTCAAGCAAAATGCTTTCCATAATGGTACGTAACCCCCTTGCCCCTGTTTTCTTAGTCATTGCTTTCTTAGCAATTGCCAAGAGCGCATCATCACGAAAATCTAGTTCAGCATCTTCCATTTCAAACAGCTTTGCATATTGCTTTGTTAATGCATTTTTTGGTAGTGTGAGAATTTTAACTAACGCATCAGCATCTAACTCCTCTAATGTCGCCACAACAGGAAGACGACCAACAAACTCAGGAATCAAAACATAACGAACCAAATCATTTGATTCTATATCTTTAATCACATCACCAAACTGTCTGGTATCCTCGGGATCTTTCATTTCTGCTGAAAATCCAATACCACTTTTTGCTGTACGATCAAGAATAACCTTATCCATACCTGAAAATGCACCACCACAAATAAACAGAATATTTTTTGTATCAACTTGTAGAAATTCTTGCTGTGGGTGTTTGCGTCCACCTTGT
>CAYNGN010000009.1:15519-17246 GCA_964396615.1 uncultured Thiothrix sp.
GAGCTTCAACAATGCTTGCTGAACACCTTCACCAGACACATCGCGAGTGATAGAAGGATTTTCAGCTTTACGTGAAATTTTGTCAATTTCATCAATATAAACAATACCAGTTTCAGCTTTTTCTACGTCATAATCACATTTTTGAAGTAGCTTTTGAATAATGTTTTCAACATCCTCACCGACATAACCTGCCTCCGTAAGTGTTGTTGCATCGGCAATGGTAAAGGGCACATCAAGCACACGCGCTATTGTTTCTGCAAGCAGTGTTTTACCACTACCTGTTGGTCCAATGAGCAAAATATTACTTTTTGAAAGCTCTACATCATCTTTCTTTAGATTGCTTTGTATACGCTTATAATGATTATAAACGGCAACAGACAACGTTTTCTTTGCACGCTCCTGACCAATAACATATTCATCAAGAAAACCATTTATTTTCTTAGGAGTAGGCAATTCCGCATTACCTTCATGCTTCTGATCTTGAAGTTCTTCCTGAATAATGTCATTACAAAGATCAACACATTCATCACAAACAAAAACAGATGGCCCTGCGATCAGCTTTCTAACTTCATGTTGGCTTTTACCGCAAAATGAACAATACAGTAATTTACCACCATCCTGACCGCTTTTATTATCTTTCATATAGTAACCTCAATAACGAAGAACTTTTAACTGTTTTGGCAACTCAGTATACACTAGGAGTTTATTCAAAAATAGAATCAATACAAATTGCTCTTATTTGGATTTAGCACCTAATCACAGCTGTTCAATATCCATACAAAAAGACATTAATTATCCCCAATAGTTCGCCAAAATATAAGAATTTATACACTCACCAACAACGAAAAGGCTACATAGCAACATTGCCACATAGCCTTTTTTCAGACTCAATACACCCCAAAAGCTTACAAACATACGTTCACAAACTATAAACTACTGGTACGTGTATCAAGAACCTTATCGACTAAACCATACTCTTTAGCCATTTTCGAGTCCATAAAATTATCACGATCAGTATCTTTTTCAATTTGCTCAAGCGTCTGCCCACTATGAAAAGCCAATACTTTATTAAGCTCATTCTTAATTTTCATAATTTCTTGAGCATGAATAGCAATATCAGAAGCCTGACCTTGAAATCCGCCTAAAGGCTGATGAATCATTACACGTGAATGCGGCAGAATAAAACGCTTGCCTTTCTGTCCTCCTGCTAATAATACAGATCCCATACTTGCAGCTTGACCAAGACACAAAGTACTCACTTCAGGCTTAATAAACTGCATAGTGTCATAAATAGACATTCCTGCTGTTACTACGCCACCTGGTGAATTAATATAAATATTAATATCTTTATCAGGGTTTTCAGATTCTAAAAAAAGCAACTGAGCAACAATCAAATTTGCCATATGATCTTCAATGGGCCCAACAATAAAAATCACACGTTCTTTTAATAAACGTGAATAAATATCATAAGATCGTTCACCTCTAGCTGTTTGCTCAACAACCATAGGAATTAAATTCAACGCTTTTGTCTCGTTATTATGTTTTATATCCACTCGATTACCCTATTATGTATTATCTTGACCTTGTAGACTTGGATTAAGCAATTCATAAAAATCCACGTCCTCATCGGTCACTTTTGCTTGCCCAAGTACCCACTCAACAATCATTTCTTCCATCACAGCAGCATTAACGGACTGCATAGCCTCGGCATTGTTCTTATAGTAATC
>CAYNGN010000010.1:0-2751 GCA_964396615.1 uncultured Thiothrix sp.
GCTACATCTAAAAGCCAAAGCTTTTCTTCAAATCACTCAATCATCGCATTCAATAGGGATCTTGCCGTTTTCAATTTCATTAAAAAACGCTTCCACAAATAGTTACCATGATGGTGTCTTTGAAACTGTGGGGTTGTTTTGAACCATGCCGAATAAAGTGATGAATCCATTATTTTCTTTTAGAGCGTTTACCCCAAACAGTAGACTTCTTCTGCTGATATTTAGTGGATTTATTTTGTCCATACAACGCATTTCTCTTCTGGACAGCACGTTGTGGCAATAACGACTCATCAATTTCTAACCCCAAACCTTCATACAAGTTACGGGTTTGTCTGACGGGTAAATCTTCATACTTCCCTGGTCGCAAGCGACGTTCTAATTTAATACTGCCATAACGAATACGACGCAGACGGCTTACTTTTACATCCTGTGATTCCCATAAACGGCGTACTTCACGATTACGCCCTTCTTTTAAGGTAACATGAAACCAAGAATTTGCCCCTTCACCGCCCGCAAAAACGATATTGGTAAAGCTTGCCTTGCCATCTTCTAGCATCACTCCTTTGCGTAAGTTATCTAACATTTCCTCAGTGACTGAACCTAATACACGTACCGCGTATTCACGTTCTAGCTCAGAAGATGGATGCATCATTTTATTGGCTAATTCACCATCATTGGTAAATAAGAGCAGACCATCAGTATTAATATCTAAACGCCCCACTGAAATCCAACGCCCTGGTTTAATCGGTGGTAATTCTTTAAAGACAGTATCCCGCCCTTCTGGGTCATCTCGCGAACACACCTCACCCATTTTTTTATGATAAAGCAATACTCTAGGAGTTGCTTTTAAGCGAGATGCTAAGCGGAGACGCTGCCCATCAAGTTGAATATCAGCAGTTTCAATGATTTTTTGCCCCAGTATAGCAGGCACACCATTCACTAGAATTTTACCTTCTTTGATCCAAACTTCAATCTTACGGCGTGATCCATAGCCTGCTCGGGCGAGTATTTTTTGTATGCGTTCTTCTTCCATAGCGGCATTATTGCATAACAACAGGGATTATTCTGAAACAATATTGGACATCCTTCATAAATGCCAAAAATAGTTTACCGTTTGAAGCCTGATAAGAATCGCACTGAAACCGAACGTTATTTGAATGTAGCGAGTTTAGTGAACTTGAAGGATGAATCCTATCAGGCTGGATTGTTAATCGACATATAAAGGATACCCACTATTGATTATTTAATTTGAAGAAATAATCAGTGTTTTTTCTGGCACAGGTAAATCTTCAGTTCTAACAGAAATACTGTATTCACAATTTTCCGCTCCTTTTTCATTGCTTGAAATCGGATCTAACAAACTCATGACAACCGCAACACCATAACCATTAACACCCTCAGGTACATGAAATGGTGTGTAATTCGCTGAGCTTATGCGATGAAAACCCAAAAAACCTTCATGTTGTGCATCACCATTATTGTTGCTAAAGCCTTTGCCTATTGATGCGTTATCTTGTAGTAAGACGGTTTGTCTATATTGCCAACCTGACTTTGCATCATTATAGATCCAGTTATAAATAGAACGCTCTATGGGCAAAGGAACAGTAGAAGCATCCGCTTTACCTAAACTATAACCCGAGAAAAAAGCCACATTCTCATAGCGCGCAAGCGATTCATAGCAAGCGATTTTTTTAGTGCCATTCTTGGTATTCTTTTTAGTATCTTTTTTAGCAGAATTTAAGCGAATCTTCAAACCAATATAAGGATCTTGCTTAATTCTTGCTAATGGATTATCAATCGCAGGATTGCCTGAGGGTTGATAATGCCCTTTAGCATTGGTGTTGTGCAATAAAATAGCATAGTTTTCAACCATCAAATCAAAGGAAGATTCAACACCTGCCAATGCTAAGCCAAGTACATCGGGCATCATATCGGCTCTGGCTGTTCGTGCATCATTAATCAAGTATAAGGCTTTTGCATCATCACTCATCGCATCCCATACTTCTTGCTTGGGTAAAATAAGATCTTTAATGACATTAGTGGGTAAACCAAACTGGGTCTCTTCTTCTCGTCGCGCATGATTAAAAGCAGCAGTAACAGCAGCAACACCTTTTTGAGTGCTATATTGGATGTCCTGTACTACATCAAGATTACTGTTATCGTTCCATGTAATACGTTGGGTAAGAGAAGGTGGCGAGTCAGCACAGACGGCGCTACAAATAAACAGAAGGGAGGAAAGAGCGGCTTGAGCAGTGACGTTATGCATTGGGTCCTCAGGATGATATTCGATGCTTCTTAGAGTTGGGTAATTATTAGTATAGTATAATAATCGAATAATTTTTTTCCTGAGCAAGCTTACAGTAAAGGGATGAACAGACTCTTAATTAAGTGCCCTCCATCCACTTAATAAAACCTTATAGATGATTATATTCCCACATCAAATAATCCTGCTTTTTTAGCGCCTTCTTTAACAACTCAGTTAAAGGAAAAGCCCTACTTCTAATACTCACAGGAACATCCATAAAGCTATCAGGCTTTTCATAAGGTTCATCAGAAACTTCAGTTACAGCTTCTGCATTCACTGCTTCTTGTAGTTTTCCTAATGCAATAGCCACTCCCTCAGCCTTAATTGCTCCAGGAATAACGGCTTTTGTAAATCCCATCATATTAATCATTTTAATGGCCATTTTTTCAGTCATTTCTATTTTTGACCCTGCTGGGCTAGTAAATTCAACAAGCATTTTTTACTCT
>CAYNGN010000010.1:2761-16593 GCA_964396615.1 uncultured Thiothrix sp.
AATGGGATTGATTAGCGTTTTTTTGCAGAAAATACAACAAACTGTTTATTCGACGCTATTATACGATTATTGCCAAATAAACGTTTTAGCTTACTATGATGATTTAAATGGCGATTAGCAACCACCCACAATTGCCCACCACGTTTTAAACATCTTAAGCTTTGTTCAAACATTTGCCATGCTAAATGATCGCCAACAACATGCTCTTGATGAAAGGGTGGATTACAGACAATTAAATCAACCTGATTCCCTTGATAAGCACTCAAACTATCACTTAACAAAAAATCAGCACCTTGATCAGGATAAAGCTTGTCATAACTTGCTTTAGCAGAAGCAATTGCCATATAGGATTCGTCAATAAAACACAATTTGCTCGTCGGTAAATAGCGCTGTACCATCATGCCTAAAACACCATTACCACATCCTAAATCAATAATAGTTTCTGCTTCTGGTAATGTTTTAAACTGTTGTATAAAAAGAGCTGCTCCCTTATCCAGTTTATCTTTAGCAAACACATTGGCATGATTCACGAGTGATAAATCTAATTCATTAATGGTATATGTTTTTGGGTAAATAGGGCTTATATTTTGTTCTATTTTCTCGTATGTAGAAAACACTAAGCGAGCTTTTTTAACCGCTAATGATGTACTTGTTGACCCAATAATTTTTTCAAAAAGCTTTAATGTTGAGGTATGAATATGCCTACTCATTGCAGCAGCAATAATACGCGTATCGGGTTTTATATGTGCTTTTAAACGAATCAATTGGTCTTCTAGTAATGCGATTGTTTTAGGGATTTTAATAATCACTAAATCATAAGATTTATCCGCATCAAGCCTTGTTGTGCTTGGAATAAAATGTGGCTGCGATGCTAACTGATTTTGTTGTAAATTATACGTTAGTGCTAATTGACTGAGATAAGAGTCTGCCCAACAATCAGGTAATAACTCATGCAAACTAACCGCTAATGCACCAAACGTATCATTAACTAAGAGCAACGTATTCTTACCTTTATTTGTTGCATTATTAACACTGTTATTTTCAGCAATATGACGCAACACATACTCATCTGCCGCATCCCATGCGCGTAATTGGTCATTTTTAAGCAAAGGAAAACGATGCAGTGCATATTCGCCCCATGTGGTTTTTAAATGTTCCATATATCTCTCAAACTGTGAAAAACTATAACTATAACTATAACTATAACTATAGATATTCAGATAATTACGTTTACACTTAACGAATCCAGCCATGTGAATTTTTTTAAATCAGCAGGAACTCGTTACGCACATGACTTGCTTCTAATCTGTGAAGACAGTTATCTGACGCTCTATATAATTATTACTCTAAAATAAGCGTTTTTTGCAATTTTTTATTACCCCGTAAAATACTTACCGTTTTTTCTTCAGCAGGTTCAGCATCCAATAATAACAACTTCACATCGCCCATTTCTTTCACCTTATTATCAGCAATGGTAAGCAGAATATCGCCTTCTTTCAACCCTGCTTTTTGAGCTGCGCCATTGGGTATTATTGTCGAAATAACCACACCTGCATTTTCTTGACGCATTAGAATACCCAACAAACCTGCCTTAGGAAGCTTAGCGGCTGAGGATAATAATAAAAAATCACCGTTAGAAGCAGCAGGTTGTTCACCTGCATCATTTAACACCACAGCTACTTTGCTTCTTATTCGACGCTCTAAACGTGCTGGAATACCATGACGATTAATAAGGTGTCCTCCCCCTGCTAAAACAACCATATTATCTGTTGGATGTTTTAATAAATAGGCAGCCGCTGTTGCTGCCATGCCTTCATCCCATGCAAGTTGTGCTTCATAGAAACGATCAAAACGCTTGTTAGCAGAATGCGCCGAATGTTTAGCAACATGCTTACTACTCTGCTTATGAATTTGTTTATTATCTTTGCCTTTTTTAGACGACTGCACATGACCAACACGTGCATGACGATTAAACACACTTTTTAAGTGTTTCTCATAGGCTTTATTTGATTTATCAATCGTCTTAGGCAACTGTTGTCGCTGCTGTGTTGTCAGACCATCAAGCCCTACTTTGCTAATACGCTTGGTGAGTTCTGTTGGAATATTAAGCGCAATTAACGGAATTTTCTGTTCCCGTGCAAATTCAAAAATGGGGCGATACAGTCTAAAATCATATTTCCAGCGCTTATACCACTGTGTTTGCCGCAACATATCAAACTCAGATAATCGACAAGCAACATACTCATCAAGCGTTTTTTGAAAAGGCTGCTGTACAAACTCTAGACCAATCGCCATTCCCTTCCACTGCTGATGCAAACTTTTAATAACAGCTACCTGATTCAAATGATCACCATAAGCAGTATGATTTTCACCAATCAATACAGCACGATAAGTAGCCAGTTTAGGGACGATTGCTTCAAGACCCTTAACGGCTTGTAAATCCAATGCTGTAATCACACGATCTTCTTGTTTAAGCGTTGCTTGCTCAACCTCGTCATTCGCTACAGGAACAAGAGGCTCTGGTATATTTTTAGTCGTTGAACAAGCGGTAAGGAAAATAAGCATTACAATAACCATGCAATGACTAAAAAAAAGGGTCGGTTTTACGTCTACTTGATTGAACATATAACGTCTCCATTGTACAAAAAAACATTTTTTGTTTTTCTACGCATAATAAGCGTTAATCGCACGACCTATTTTCTCCAATGTCTCAGTAAAAACCGCATCATCTTCTTGTAACAACGTCATCCGAAAACCTGTTACTGTTGAACCAAACCCTGTTAAGGGTACAACACAAACACCTTCTGATCCCATTAACTCATAGCTAAACTGAAAATCTGCAACAAGTGCTTGTTCTTCTAATTTATTGATATATAAACGTGTTGCCTTATTTTTAGCGTCTAAAGTTGTGCGTGGAAGATTAGGTAGCCCAACGACTAAATAGAAAACTCCTTTTGGTTTATTAATATGGGCATAAGGAATCTGCTTGAAAAAAGCAAATGCTTCATTCGCTCGCTTCGCATATTTACTAATTCTGGTTTGCAGTAAGCCTTTGAATTCATTATGTTCATAAAGTAAAGGCAACACTTTTTGCGGAAATGTTGTTGAGCAAACTTCAAGCATTTTAGACAGTAAGATAACCTTAATATAAGCGGCGAAATTATCATCTTTTTCTGCGTTATAAACTTCAATCCAGCCACAACGAGAGCCTGGCCATGGAATATCTTTACTAATACCCTTCATGCTAATACCAGGTACATCACCGATAATTTCGCATAACAAAGTATTCTCCACTCCATCAAAGGTCATATGATGATAAATTTCATCAAAAATAAGAAAACAATCATGCGCTTTGGCTATTTGAACAATGGCTTCTAGTGTTTCACGGGCATAAACACTACCAGTAGGATTATTTGGGTTAATGACTAAGATCGCAACAATATGATCGTTATAACGCACCTTATTACGAATTTCATCAAGATCAGGCTCCCAGTTATTCGTTGGGTCTAAGTCATAGGAAATATAAGAACAACCTGCGTGCATTGATTCTGCTGTTGCATGGGATGGATAGGTCGGCGAAGGCACAAGCACACGGGCTTCTTTAGGCAAGTAATTCATAATTTTATTAATCGCCTCACCAAGACCATTAAAAAACAGAATATCATCTATAGTGCATACTTTATGACTAGAAAAATGATCAAGTACATATTGCCGTGCAACAATGTCGCCTCGAGAATCGGTATAGGCAAAAGCATCACTGCTTGCCGCCACATCACGAACAATCGTTGTCATCCATTCTGGGATCTTTTCACCTGCGGTCACAGGGTCACCAATATTTTCCCAAATCATAGAAAACTTTCCTAGCTTCTCTATTTTTTTACCAATTTCAACAACTTCACGAATTGGGTAACGCAATAAGCCACTATCCGCACGTAATAAGTTTTGCCTCACAGAAGTATCACCTTATCAATATAATGTGAGCTGATAATAGCATAGCAATGTTATTTTGACAGACCTCACATTATCGGCAGGAGGTTTTCAGTGGGGGAGCTTATTGGTAAACCCAAAAACCTGTTTTGATAAATTAAATTGATAAAATTGATAAAAAAATAAACAAAAAACATGACACACGGCATTAGCTTTAGTATCATTCGCTTGTTTTTTAATCATAAAAGGATTTTTAGAGCAAATATACTCACTTTATACAGGGCAACATCATGATAGAAAAAGCGGGAAAAATTTTACAAGTAGATTCACGATATGCATTGGTGCAACTAACAAAGCAAAGAAGAAATAACTTTTTTGCAAAGCTATGCACCCTGATATCGCCTCATCATTCGTCTAATCTCACAACCATTATTCGGGCGCGCAATTCTATTTACGCTCACCCCAATGATACTGTTGTTGTTGGTCTGCCTTCTCAACACTTTTTGAGAGCGCTCATCAATCAGACAGGCACTTGTATTGGTAACTCTGCCATTATTTTACGGTGTACTGCGCCTGTTGCTGAAAGCTGCTAATCTTGTTTATTTATTATAATAACGTGGTGGATAAGGCGCATATTCATTAGCTCTTGAGTGATTATCTCTATGATCATCAGACCAAAAACGATTATCCGATTGTCGAACACCACAGTTTATAATGCCTCGCTGACATAAAGAACTACGCCACTCATATTTATAAAAATACGTTGCAGCTACTTTTTTCTGCGATTGAAAATGAACTTGCCTTGAAGCAGAATATTCTTCACGACCAAAACCTGTACCTGCATCATCAGCTTTCATTGATGGACTTGTCTTTGCCTTCTTCTCGCCTTTATATTTTTTCTTATAGGCATAAGGTGCTTGGCGATAGGTAGGCTTTTCGTTATAGACAGCAGTAGCAATAACGCCCAGCGCTGAATGATCTCCCCACGCAGCCGAGTAAGAATCCCCCGCAGAGGTAAAATAAAAGCGATTTACTTTATCTTTGCCTGTACGCCAGCCTTTATAAATAGCCGTTTGGTAAGGTGCAAGGACATACATTCGTTCATTATTTTTCAAATGCGATTTTTTACCCGTTAAAATATTACGTCCATCAACTGCAATGATAATAGCAATCCGTTTATTACTGCGATTACGCACACGTAGTTGATAATGCTTGCCTTTTTTTGCTTCAAGATAAGCACGATGGGTTCGATGTTGATGATGTGACTGGTGCTTGTTAAAAGCAATTCCTTCATCATCAATAATATCAATGTGGATAGGGTTTTTATACTGTTGTTGGTAGTAGGTTGAATGAGTGTCATTATTCCCCCAATACGCTTGCTCTGTCGCACACGCTGATATTGAGAGCAACAACAATGAGAAAAAGGTGAAACCTCGTTTACTTAAAGAACTCATGATTGTCTCCTATAAAGCTATACATCATGTTAATGCACGTTAAGACAGGAGCGTTTAATCTTGGTTCATACTTATGAAGACCATCAATAAAAATGATTAAATAACCCGCTTATTCAGTTTGACCGCCATGTGCATGTAACGACATAGTTTGTTTAAATTGCTGAACTTGTTCCTCAGTCGCTTTAGTCTGATACTTATCTTTCCATTCATCATATGGCATACCATAGATCACTTCACGCGCTTGCTCATAATCCATATCAACGCCTTGCTCTTCCGCAGCAGCTAAGTACCATTTAGACAAACAATTACGACAAAATCCAGAAAGATTCATTAAGTCAATATTTTGTACATCTGTCCGTTCCTGTAAATGCTTAATCAAACCACGAAAAGCGGCTGCTTCCATGTTTGTTTTACGTTCTTCATCCATTATTATTTCCATATATAGCTATTATAAAACACTTTTTAAGTAATCAACCAAAGGGTTAAATGAAGCAGTATGACCTTTTTTCCCTGCTTGAAGGGTTTCGCGTTGATCAAGCAAATGATATAACGCTTCTTGAGTAGACGCGGTATAAACACCATCAAGTTCTGCCATCCACGTAAGCCCTTCTTGTTGATGATCATTACGATGCTCACCCAAGCTTGCTTGTCTATTGATAACAATAATCGGCACGCCATGATCCTTAGCACTAATGATATTGCCCATCCCTGCATGTGAGATAAACACTGAAGATTGTTTGATTTTCTCGTTATAATCCTCCAATCCCATAAACCGTTCCCATTGTGCATATTGTGGCAGGTAATTCCCCTCACCTAACTGCATAAAAACAGGTTCACTCTGTTTATCTACCTCATTATTCGCAGCCCACTGATCAATATAGCGAACCAAACGATCAAAAGGAAACTGTGTTCCTGTAGCAACAAAAATCATAGTACTGACCCTTGATGCTGAATCTTTTTACCATCACTCACAGCAGGCCATTGGGTTAATACAATATCGGCATAAGCTTCAATCATTCGTCCAGAACGTGACAAGCGCTGTACATTTGCAATACTATCAATCCAAATCGTTTTAATACCCAATATTTTGCCTAACAAAATAGCAATAGCGCCTGGCGCAGCCCCTGTACTAATAATCGTTGCAGGACGCTCCTTTAAAACCAACACAAAGAGTTGCAATGCCAAGGGCAATAACTTTATTTTAGAATCCGCACTTGCATCCATAATATTATGCACAATCCGCTCACCTTGCTGTGCTACTTTGTATTGTCCACGAGGAGACGCGTAAACAATAAGAAATTGATCTTCCAGCTTATTGCATATTTTATTGAGTTGAACCCAATGTCCACCAGGTGAAGAAATCGCAAGTACTTTTCCTTTTTTCCACATTGTTTTTAGTCCACCTTACGCTTTGGTAAGATAAAACACGGCTTGATCACCTTGCTTTTTATGATTAAGTAAATTTGCTTGCTTCGTATACGCTTCAATCTGTTCAACCGAAAATGACGAATTATCTGGGTTAACCGCATAAGAATTTTTATCATGTAACGCAATATCCTGCTCATATTGCTCACTCCCCCAAAACTGAAATGCAAAAGAGTCATAAACAATATTAGCGACTTGTAGGTCACATTCCTGTGCAAGCAGTGTCATGCTTTTAATCGAATGTAGATATAAATGCCGTGGTGCATCTAGCTGTACCCAATCAACACCATAATGCTCCCACGCCCAAGAACTCACCGTAGGAACACGGATCAAACAATAGCCGTTATCGTTTAAACGCTCAGCAGCAGCACGCAATGTTTCATATTGCTCGCTAATATGCTCAAACGAGTGGTGCATCATAATGAGATCCCACTTACCTTCTGTTTCTTCTAGTGTTTGCTTAGCAATTAGCAGACCATTCTTATAATCAATATCAGCATCATTAAAGGGATCAACCCCCAGTAGCTTACTAAACCCTGCATCTTTTAAGGCATACAGTAAATGCCCTGCTCCACATCCCACATCAAGAATCCGACTCTGCCGATTGATACCTGTTGGTTGTAAGGTTGCTAATTTTGTTTCCGGGCGATATTTTGTCAATAGCCTCCCCAGCCATCCACCACGCCCTGTGGCAGAATGATAATCGCGCTGTGCAAGAAGACTCTTTTTTAGCCCTGTTGGAAAACCAACTGTCGAATAAGAATAATAGTCCTTTGGATAATAATCAGGCAAATTATCAGGCGCATTGACCAACTGCAAACATTCACATTCGTGACACTGAAAATAATCATGCGTATCACGACAACCTAGCATCATTTCCTTTGCTTGATAGGCTTTATTATTCTCAGTATTACCACAAATTTTGCATTGCATAGCGTTTAATGTATCCCAAATAAAGTAGCATTAACTCATCAGACTTTTTCCAAGTGTGGCAACAACAATCGTCAAGAGACCAATACTAAGATTAATAAGAATCAATAACCGTATTTGCGCTAACGCTTTAGCACCTGTATCCCAGTCTTCATTAGCCACCGCTTTTTTGAGTTTGTTATAAGGTGCGAAGAATACATGCATAAACATAAGCAACATAACAAACCCCAAACCATGCATAGCATGAATATAAGCCGCCGCTTTAGCAAAACCACCAATCAGACTAAATAATATAAAGTAACCACTGGTAAAAATAAGTGCAATAGAGACCCACACCCATGGGAAAAATTGCTTAAAGGTACTCCCCCATAATTTTAATCGGGAAGCGCCATCCAGTACCATTGCAGCCGCTGGACGTAATGCCGTATAGGCAAAAAACATACCTCCCACCCAGACAACAACCCCCAAAAGATGCAACCCTAACAAAAAAGAATAAGTCATTGATCAATAACCTGTATAAAAAACTTAAGGAAACAGAGTATAATCGCTTACTGTGGATGTGTTAAGTGATTATAGCTTTCGACCATTCATCCGCATAAGGGCTTAAGAAATACAACACATAAATCTATGGAACAATGAGGATAGCGTGAAGATTCCGATAACATGGCTAAAAACCACACATTATAGTACAATTATTTTCACAAACACAACCATAAAAACGTCCGTTAATAAAACGAATAACTACATCAATCAATGAATAAATGAATATATTTACACCTCAATGGCTTCTAAGTAAGAAGAAATACTTAGCAATACCATTAATCATCATCGGGTTAGCAACACAAGCACAAGGGGAACAACTCAATCTAAAGGGCGTTGATATAAACGTACTCATAGAAACAGTCTCGCGTATAACGGGGAGAAACTTTGTTGTTGACCCAAGGATCAAAGGGACAGCAACGGTTGTAACAGGCCGAGATATGAGCGATGAGGAGCTTTACAATACCTTTCTCTCTGTCCTTCAAGTGCATGGTTTCGCGGTTGTTGAAACAGGTGGTATTAGCAAAATAATTCCAAACAATATTGCCAAACAACAAACTCACCCAATTGTTGAAAGCACCGACAGCCAAGCGTCAGAAAAACTAGTGACACGATTAATACAAATTGAACATGTCTCAGCCCTTTCTATCGTTAGCGCTTTACGCCCTATTGCCCGTGGCATACAAATTCAACACCATGCTGAAAGTAACTCCGTCATTATGTCAGGGCGTGTTGATGATCTCAAAAAGCTTGAACCCATTATTATTCGTATGGATCGTGCCGATGAAAAACAAATCGAGGTTATCCCACTGCAATATGCAGATGCCAAAAAAGTCGTTCAAACCATCAAAGCATTGGATAAGACAGGTACTAAAGGAAAACTCTCCGCAAAAAATAAAGTCTCAGCGGATGAGCGAACGAATAGCCTCTTAGTCACAGGCGATAAAGCGACACGTACCCGCATTCGTCGTATTGTAGAAAAGATAGACATCCCAAAACAAAAAGAAGGCAATACCAAGGTTATTTACCTACGCTATGCTAAAGCCACTGATCTAGCAACCGTATTACAAGGTATTTCAAAAACCAGCCAAGTTTCGAATAAAGATGGCAAGGCGAAATCAGCACAAAACCCTGGTGCAAGCTCAAGAGGGAGCGGAAGTGATATCGACATTCAAGCTGATGAGGCCAGCAACTCCCTCATTATTACCGCAGATCCAGACATTCTAAAAAATCTTGAAGTTGTCATTGCCAAGCTTGATATAAGACGCGCTCAGGTGATGATTGAAACCATTGTCGCTGAAGTCTCTACTAACTTATCATCAGCACTCGGTATTCAATTTGGCTTTAATGGTCTTGCTGGAAACAGTGCTGGCCCTGTAGGCGTTACCAATTTCGCCAGTGCAGGTGCAAGCAATATTCTTACCGTAGGCGCAGCCATCGCATCAGGAGCAGCTTCCTCAGCGCCAGGTGCACTTTTAGGGCTTGGAGGAGAAGCAGGAGGCATGCAGTTTGTTGCCTTACTCAACGCACTTTCTTCAGATGCCGCCACGAATATACTCTCAACCCCAACCCTTGTCACAATGGACAACGAAGAAGCAATCATTGTCGTTGGACAAAATATTCCACTACTGACGGGTTCATTTAGCAGCACAGGTAATGGTGGCGCAAATCCCAGCAATCCATTCAGCACGATAGAACGACAAGATATTGGTTTAACCCTAAAAGTAACCCCACAGATTAATGAAGGCACTAGCGTCAAACTGGCCATTGAACAGGAAACATCCAGCCTTGCAGCAAGTAATGCAGGGGCTGCGGATCTCATTACGAATAAACGCTCAATTACTACCAATGTAATGGTAGAAGATGGGGAAGTCTTAGTCCTTGGTGGCTTGATTGAAAATACGTTTAGAGATACCCAAGAAAAAATCCCTGTACTAGGTGATTTACCCATTATAGGCAGCCTATTTCGTCATGATAAAACCAATAAAGAAAGACAAAACCTAATGGTCTTTATTCATCCTGTTATTATGCGTACCCCAGCAACAGCAAGCGCCTATACCAAACAAAAATATTCAGCCATGCAGCACTATCAAAAAGGCAGCCAAATTTTAGGACGGGGTGCGCTTAAACACCGTGCAAATCCCTTGCCTGACCTCAACAAGATCATTACTCAAGATCCAGCAAAGCAACCGTATACCAACCCAATCCAAGAACTACCTGCGCCAACACAAAAGCGTCGTCCAATACCACAACAAACAGTACCACAAACGCAAAGTACGGCCGTTCCTTATCTTGATGACATGGTCGATTAGCATGAGAGAAAATGGGAGTACAATTGACACACATGATGAGAGTTATAATGAGAGTAACGCAATAAAAGAACTGCCTTATTCCTTTGCAAAACGTCATGGTATTGTGATTAGCACAAAAGACACTACAAACGAAGGAATCACCCTGCTGTTCAAACCTGGCATAACCGCATTAGCGGCTAGTGAAGCACGTCGTTTCCTCAACTGCCCAATCACCCTCAAAGCCATTGAGGCAAACGCCTTTGATAAATTATTAGCCAATCGCTATGACAAATCAGCAGGCAATACCGAAGCAATGATGAGCGATATTGGGGAAGAACTTGACCTTCATGATATCGCTGATGCGCTACCAGAACCTGAAGACTTACTTGAATCAGAAGATGATGCGCCTATTATCCGACTTATTAATGCCTTATTAACCCAAGCGATTAAACAAGATGCCTCGGATATTCATATCGAAACCTATGAAAACCGTATGACGGTACGCATGCGTGTTGATGGCATACTAAGAGAAGCACTAGAACCACCACGTGCCTTAGCACCCCTCATTGTTTCGCGTATTAAAGTCATGGCTAAGCTCGACATTGCAGAAAAACGTATTCCACAAGATGGGCGTATTTCATTGCGCGTTGCAGGTCGTCCTGTTGATGTACGGGTATCCACCCTCCCCTCAGGTTATAACGAACGTATTGTATTGCGCTTACTGGATAAACAGGCTGGACGACTCAATCTCAATCACTTAGGCATGGATTCAGCAACTCAACAAGATCTCGCACAACTGATCAAAAAGCCACACGGTATTATTCTCATCACGGGCCCTACAGGTTCTGGTAAAACCACCACCTTGTATGCTGCCTTGACTGACCTAAACGATACCAGCCGCAATATTTTGACGATTGAAGATCCCATTGAGTACTACCTTGATGGGATTGGTCAAACACAGGTTAATAGCAAAGTTGACATGAGTTTTTCACGTGGACTACGTGCCATACTCCGTCAAGATCCCGATGTAGTGATGATTGGTGAAATACGTGATTTAGAAACCGCTGAAATTGCCGTTCAAGCCAGTTTAACGGGACACCTTGTTTTTTCAACCTTACATACCAATACTGCTGTTGGTGTTGTGACACGTTTGCGTGATATGGGGGTTGAACCTTACTTACTCTCATCAAGCCTTATTGGTGTAGTCGCCCAACGCCTTGTGCGTCTACTTTGCAATGAATGCAAACAAGCCTACCCTGCTGATGAAACGGAATGCAAGATGCTAAAAGCTGATCCTAGAACACCACCCACCTTATATCACCCACAAGGATGCCCTGTCTGCAACCAATCGGGTTATACAGGGCGAAATGGTATTTATGAACTAGTTAGTTTTGATGAAACCTTGCGTACGATGGTACATAATGATAACAGCGAACAAGCTTTAGAAAAATATGCTCGCACTCAATCACCTAGTATTCGAGCGGATGGCATTCGACTAATTTTAGAAGGAAAAACAACCTTGGAAGAAGTGTTGCGCGTCACCCGTGAAGATCAATCATAATTATTAACACTATTACTAACTAACCATGCCAGCATTTGAATACATCGCCTTAACATCAAAAGGCAAAGAAGAAAAAGGCATACTAGAAGCCGATACTGCACGCCAAGTACGGCAACTACTACGTGATGGCGGCAACACTCCGCTGGAAATAACCATTGTACAAGGTGACGCCAACAAAGCATCAGGGATGAGTACACAACGCGGTAAAATGAAACCCGCTGAATTAGCGCTTGTCACTCGCCAGCTTGCTACACTGATTCAAGCAGGTGCGCCCCTAGAAGAAGCCCTTGGCACAGCAGCAAAGCAAACGGATCGAGAAAACGTACAACGCATCATGTCCGCCGTACGCGCAAAGGTAAAGGAAGGTCACTCACTCGCAGCCTCCCTAAAAATATATCCTGCCGCTTTTCCACATTTATTTCAAGCAACGGTTGCAGCAGGCGAAAAATCAGGTCACCTTGATGCTGTCTTAGAACGCTTAGCCGATTACACCGAAAGCCGACAAGTGATGCAACAAAAAGTAAGTTCAGCAATGTTTTACCCAGCCGTTCTGATTTTTATGGCAATTGCTATTGTGTCAGGCTTACTCGGATATGTTGTACCTAAAATAGTCTCTGCTTTTCAACAACTAGACCAAGAACTCCCGACACTGACCAAGGTCATTCTTGCCATGAGTGATTTTGTTATTTCTTATGGTATTTTTGTCGTGATTGGTTTTGTTGTGGGTGTTTTCCTCTTTAAACGCCTGCTACTTAAACCGCAGTGGCGTTATCGCTATGATAATTTTTTACTCAAGATACCCTTGATAGGAAAACTAGTTCGCGGCACAAACACTGCACGTTTTGCACGTACGCTGAGTATTTTATCCTCAAGTGGTGTCCCTATACTTGATGCCTTAAGTATATCAGCACAAGTCATGGAAAATATGCCGATGAAACAAGCCGTTCAAACTGCAGCGATCAAAGTGCGAGAAGGCACACCTATTTACAAAGCTCTTGAACAATCCTCTTACTTCCCACCAATGACCGTCTATTTAATCGCCAGCGGTGAAGGTAGCGGCAAGCTTGACAGCATGTTAGAACGCGCTGCCATACAACAAGAACGGGAAACAGACATGACGCTTACTTCATTATTAAGCATTTTCGAACCCGTACTGATTGTGATCATGGGCGTTATTGTCTTATTTATTGTCATGGCAATCCTTATGCCTATATTTGATATCAATCAGGCGCTTAAATAAAAAACTGTGTTATGCTTCCCCCCCCATTAAAAATGGGGTAAATTCTAGCAAAATAACGGGGCTCTTCATAAATACCAAAATCCCCCTTCTATTTTTATTGCACACTTCTTAAATATAAAAAAATCCGTTTATAGGTAACCCATGAAAAAAATACTCGTTACGGGTGGCTCAGGTTATATCGGTTCTCACACTTGTGTCGAACTTATTCAAACTGAGCGCTACACCCCCATCGTTATTGATAACTTATCCAATAGCTCGGTGATAGCACTTGATCGTGTTGAACAAATTACAGGTCAACGACCTGAATTTTATCAAGGCGATATACGTGATGCCGCACTCTTAGAGGAAATATTCTCCACGCATAATATCTATGCTGCTATTCATTTCGCAGGCTTAAAAGCGGTTGGTGAGTCGGTTGAAAAACCATTGATCTACTACGAAAATAATATAGCAGGTAGTATTAA
>CAYNGN010000011.1:0-14625 GCA_964396615.1 uncultured Thiothrix sp.
ATAAAAAAACATCGCTTCTTTCTATTTCATCCAGTGTTGCTTGAATAAGCTCAGTATCCGTCACATTGACAACATTTCCTGAGGCAATAGCATCGTCAACGGCGGTTGCTGAAGTCGCTTGAATCGTTACGGTGGTACGTGTTGTCTCTCCCCCCGCAGTAATCACAACATCAAAGATATAGGTTGCTTCTGCTGTTAATGTATTATTGGCCGTAATATTGCCTTGATCATCGATACTAAAGGGGACATTTCCATCAATGCTGTAACTGATCGTATCGTATTGGTAGTCTATAGAATGGATAGTGGTAATTATCGTCGCGTTAGCGGTGTTCTGAGGAATCAGAAAGTTTCTCTGACTAGATTGAATGACAGGTGTAGAAGGGGAAACACCATAAATTTCTACTTTTAGTAAATGGAGGTGTCGATTGTCATTGATCGTATCCTCACCTTTTATGATTAAGTAACGTCCAGACTTTCCAGTCGAAAGGTTAATGGTTTGCACGTTGCCAGTCCCTGCTAGTGTGTGAACCCACTCACTCGCACTCCCTGTGTCGCTGGCTGTGCGACTATATGGGTTTTGGCTAATATAAACTTTTGCACCGCTTAACCTGCGAGCATTACTGCGAGTGCCTTTAATCACAATTTGGCTAATCTGAGTAGGATCAGGAAGTTCAATTTGTAACCAGTTTTTACCGTTCTTGCCACCACTGGTATGATTGCTTGTGGTATCGTCATTATCTATTGCGTTTGAGGCAGGCTGATAAAAGTTATACGAACTATTCGTTCCTTGTGTGGCTATTCCAAAGTTATGGGCAATATCAATAGACAAGATAATAGTAATCGTTTTACTTACACTATGCGTGCCATCGCTGACATGAACATCAACGATATACGAGCCTAGCTTTATAGAACCATCTGCTGAAATTTGCCCATTCGCATCGATATTAAAAAATGCAGCCGCTTCTCCTGAAAGGCTATAAGCCAAGGTGTCGCCTTGAGTATCTGAGGCACTAACGGTTGCCAATACCTCCTCATTGCTTGCAGCATGATCGATAAGGAATCGACTCTCTGCTTGATCAAAAGCAGGCTTTATATTCTGTTGATCCAAGACACTTAGATACAGTTGATTGGCAGGTATCATCGCATAGTCACTATCACCTTCGCGTTTCCAGCCAACGCTGACGTGCTCCGCTCCACCTGCTTCTTTATGAAAGGCTTCTATGGCGTAGATATTGCCTGCATCAAGATAAATGCTATTGCTTTTTCCAGCTGCTCCCCAGTTTTGGTAGCTAGTCCATGAGGAGCGTGCGGCAATAGTTGTTGCTGCATTGATATCATCATTCGCAGATAATTTTAGCTCAGTTCCATCATCCCCCACGATGGCAAAAACATAATTGCCACTTTGTTCTGGCTTTAAAAAAGTTGAAAGTTTTTGCCCGAAGTTGCTCGCTACATTTTCATTACTATCTAACGCGATCAGTGTGCGTGTTTCATCAGGGGCATCTTGGTAATGAGCATCATTGATTAAGCTACTGACAGATGTACCGCTAATACCGTTCCAACGCTCAAGTGTTACGCCATTACCATTGAGTATTTTAATGGTTAAATTACTAGTATCCGTTTCTGTTCCATCACTTGCAGTAAGGGTCAAGCTATAGGACTGAGTGACATTATGGTTAATCGTATTAGTCAGTGTAATTAGACCGTTATCATCCACAGAAAAAGAGGCTGCTTCAGCTCCTGCCAAGCTGTAAGTTAAGTTCGCTTGCTGTAAATCAGTAGCTTCGATCTTTCCAACCACGGTATTAATCGCTGAATTTGCTGCAAGCCCTACGACATAATCTGCTTTATTGAACTGTGGAGCGGTAGGAATTGAGCCAAACACTTCAACTTCTGTCATATGTAAATAGTTAGAACCATCGGCTTTTATAATGATGTATTTGCCAAACTGAGGGCTGTTCCACTCAAATTCTTGCCAATCAACATCCCCTGTTAGGGTTGCTACATGAGTACTCGAAGCGGTCGCTGTTGACCAAGGACTATCGGTAATATAAATCTTGGCATTATTGAGTCTACTCGTACTGGTTTGACGATTGCGAACTCGGATTTTTTGTATTTGGTGTTTCTCTGTCAGTTCTACTTGCCACCAGTTATTGTCACTACCACTCAAGGTATGATTGAAGCTATCAAGATTACCATCAATGACGTTATTCGCAGCATAGGAAGATGAATTGCTGTAGGTACTGCCTTGGGAGGCTATCATGGTAACAGCCCCAATCTGTAAAGTGTCAACAGACAGTGGTGATAACCCATACACAGGCACGACATTGCTCACTAAAAATAAAAACAAGCCCATCAAGGCAGATCGTTTAAACATACTTTTCACTTTTCCGTAACTTACGTTTTTTAAAACAACGTAAAGCCCACGGATCCCCAAATTTAATTGATTATTTTTTTAACTTTTATAATAGCTTTCATTGTCGCCTAAAATAACAAAAAAACGCAATATATTTATGATAAAAATAAATATAATTTATTGTAATCCTTCATAAATACTAAAAGTAGTTTGCAAGCCTGCTAGGAATTGCACTGAAACCGAGCGTTTGTTTGAGCGTAGCGAGTTCAGCGAGATTGAAGGGCGAATCCTAGCAGGATGAATTGTTAAACTAGTTAATGAAATAAGAAATCACAGCAAAATTATTATTTACCACATCATTTCCCATGTTAGAATCTGCCACATGATAATTTCCTCACTCATCTCAAAACGCTGGCTACTGCTTATTATTAAGCAAAGCAGCCATGTGGTTATTATTTAAACATAACTCCCCTCTTTTTAATCAACTGGCTGCGGGAATCTCCCACAGTCTATTGATGACCCTTCCCGCAGCTCCATTTACCCTTTAGGAGTATTAACATGCGGGACGCTACAGCAGAAACCATAGAAAAAGAACAAAGCAATTTTAGAATGGGTTTAGCATTTGCCATCATTGGTACTGCGTTATTTGGTTTGAAATCTATTTTTATCAAACTCGCATTTGCTGAAGGTATTGATGCGCCAACCTTATTGTCTCTCCGTATGTTAATTGTTTTACCGTTGTATATGCTTATTCTTTGGTGGGTCATGCGCAAACCATCAACCGCTATAAAAGAGGTAACGACAAAAGACTTTTTTGCTATTTTGGTACTCGGTTTTTTAGGCTATTACCTTGCTTCACTATTGGATTTTGAAGGGTTAAATTATATTAGCGCACAGTTAGAACGTTTGACCTTATTTACTTACCCTGTCATGGTCGCATTATTAAGCTGGATTATTTTTGGCGAAAAGATCACTAAACAAGTTTGGTTTGCCTTAATCTGTACCTATCTTGGGGTGATGTTTTTATATATTTATGAAACCTCAACCACACAACACTCAATCGCATTAGGAACCACCCTAGTTGCATTGGCGGCATTAAGTTTTTCCTGTTATGTGATTTTTAGTAAACGTTATATTCAACGCTTAGGCAGTTTGTTTTTTACCAGTGTAGCAATGCTGTCATCGACCCTGTTTGTTTTTATGCACTTTTTTATTACTCATGGGATAGATGGGATAAGTAATTTGCACGTAAGTAACACTATTTGGCTTTATGCTTTTTTACTGGGCGTAGTCAGTACTTTAGTACCAAGCTTTATGATTAGCGAAGCTATTGCTCGTATTGGTGGTACAAAGACAAGTATTGCGGGTTCAGTAGGCCCCGTGTTTACCATATTATTGGCCGTTGCCATATTAGGTGAAGACTTTGGCTGGGTACATTTTGTGGGTATGATATTGGTCATCACAGGAGTTTTAGCACTAAATAGAAGCTAAGCATCCTGCTCAGATGGATAAGTTTGCGCCATCCGACACATTCAGCTTGTTGGATGGCGCTATGCTAGTTAATCTTGATAAAACAGAGTATTGAGAATAATTAACGTAATCTAAGCCTCTGTCCTAAACGTAAATCATAAGGCGCTCTAAGACCGTTAAGACTGGCAATTTTTTTCCACTTAATCCCTGTTTTGCGCATAACCTTGAACAAGGTATCACCCCGTTTCACCACATAATATGTACTTGTCGCCACTTTGGCTCTTGCACGTTTCGGCTTTACAACCGACTTTGCTTTGGCTACTTTAAGATATTTCGCATTGACCCAACCAATTTTCCCCTTATGAGAAATTCTTGCCCACCATGTTTTACCAACCTTCTCTAACGCCACAATGCTAATTCCTCTTGTTCCACGAGGTAAAGCACGTAATTTACGGTGTTTTTGACTGGGACCATAACGCATATTCAATGGGCTTTTCATGGTATTAACAACATATTCTGCTGCACCATCTATATTGTAAACATTCTCTAAATACTTCTCATTCACCCAACCTTTATGCTTGCCCCAGCGTATTTTTACCCACTCCCCCGTTTGTTTTAAAATTTCCATACCACGTGTACCTGAACGAATGGTTCTCAATGATTTATATTTTGTACCAGGACCATTTCTAACATTAAGTGTCCTTCCAGAAAATTCTTTCACCATGAGTTCAATCTTAATATCTAATGCATAACTGGAACTGGTTGCAACTAAAAGAACCATAGTAAGTAATGATGCTTTTATTAATATATACATAAGGACGCTCTCCTTGGATGAGGTTTCTATTTATTAATAATTCTAATGAGGTAAGGTCACTGAGTTTGATGTTAATTCGTTTATCATTCAGCTTATGTTAATATTACAACTATTTAGCGATTTCCACAATCATCATTAGCTGCTTTATTAATAAACATTTTTAATCAGTATACTTTATTTGCTATTGAAAACAATTTCAGCTAGGTAGCTTGTCTTGCTAATAGTCAGTAGTAGCCGCAGTTTCTCTGTCGATCTATACTCAAATTGATCTGCTGCAAGCTGCCAGTTTAACCGATTGGTTGTTTGTTTTAGGCGATACAATTTTTCGTTATTGCGATCACCGACCAAAGAAATCACAGCATGATCAATAGGATGCGTCGTAGCAAGATCAATACCTATGGCTGTTTGTGATAAACGCACTTGTAATTGACCATTACTAAGTAAGCAATTGCCTTGTTTTATCTGGCATTGACCTTGAGGAAAAAGCGCAAAAACTCGCTCTTTATTAATTTGTAGATCCGCATAATAGCCTGCGGCTATATACCCTCCAATAGCAAGAAAAGGAGCTATAATAAGGGCTGTTTTTGTATATTTATTCATCAATTTAATCCAATAAAAAAGGCTCCCGCGTCAGATAGAAGCCTTTTGCTATTTCTAAACAGGGCTTATTAATGCCTACTTGTTTCACCAGTCCCCGCAGGAACACGAAGATTATCCACTAACGCTTGGATATGAATAGGAGCTGGATCTGTTGCCTTAGATACAATAAAAGCAACAACAAAGTTAACCAATGCGCCCACTGCACCAAAGGCCTTAGGGTCAATACCAAAGAACCAATTTTTATCCATGCCCATCATAAATTCTGTGCCTTTGATAAACATGATGCCATGATGCTGAAAGACATACAGTAAGGTCACACCAATACCTGCAACCATTCCTGCAATCGCCGCTTTATTATTAATTGTCTTGGAAAAAATCCCCATCATTAATGCGGGGAAAATGGACGATGCTGCTAAGCCAAAGGCTAATGCCACCGTCCCTGCGGCAAAGCCTGGCGGATTCATCCCCAAATAGCCAGCAATCCCAATTGCAATGGTCATTACAATCCGACTCGCCAGCAATTCATTCTTTTCTGAAATATCAGGTGTCAAAATACCTTTCATTAAATCATGCGAAATTGAGGAAGAGATCGCTAATAATAAACCTGCTGCTGTAGACAATGCAGCTGCCAAGCCACCTGCTGCGACTAAGGCAATCACCCAATTCGGTAATTTTGCAATCTCAGGATTTGCCAATACCATAATATCACGGTCAATTTTAACCATTTCATTGGTTTCTTTATCGGCTGAATACTGTATTTTTCCATCTTTGTTTTTGTCTTCAAATTCCAATAGACCTGTTTTTTCCCAATTTTGGAACCATTGAGGACGCTCAGCATACACAAGATTTTCGCCTGATGCGGGTTGGATGGTATTGATCAGATTTAAACGCGCCATTGCACCAACCGCTGGAGCAACGGTGTAAAGTAAGGCAATAAAAACCAATGCCCAACCTGCTGAAGAACGTGCTGCTTTAACCGAAGGCACGGTGAAAAAGCGCATAATAACGTGTGGTAAACCTGCTGTACCAATCATCAGTGAGAGTGTGTAAGCAAACATATTCACCGTACTACCCAATTTAGCGGTGGTATATTCTTTAAAGCCTAAATCAGTCACAATAAGATCTAACTTATCCAATAAATAACCACTACCATCAGCCATTTGACTGCCTAAACCAATTTGCGGAATGGGGTTACCCGTTAACTCCAGCGAAATAAACACCGCTGGCACAGTATAAGCAAAGATCAATACGACATATTGCGCAATCTGTGTATAAGTAATTCCCTTCATGCCGCCTAAGACGGCATAAAACCATACCACGCCCATCCCAATGACTAAACCAAGCGTAAACTCAACTTCTAAGAAACGTGAAAACGCCACGCCAACGCCCTTCATTTGTCCAATAATATAAGTCAACGAGGCGATAATTAAACAAACCACTGCAACCATACGTGCCGTATTGGAATAATAACGATCACCAATAAACTCAGGTACGGTAAATTTACCGTGTTTACGCAAATAAGGCGCTAATAGCATTGCAAGTAAGACATAACCACCTGTCCAACCCATTAAAAATACCGAACCACCATAGCCCGTAAACGCAATCAACCCTGCCATCGAGATAAAGGAGGCGGCACTCATCCAGTCTGCACCTGTTGCCATACCATTAAGTACAGGATGTATACCTTTATTGGCTACATAAAACTCACTGGTTGAACTCGCTCGCGCCCACCATGCAATAGCAAAATAAATCGCAAATGTGCCAAAAACCACAATATAGGTTAGTGTTTTTAAATCCATTATACTGTTCCTCTATTCTTCAACACCGTATTTACGATCAAGTTTATTCATCATAAAGGCATAGAAAAAAATCAATACCAAGAAGACATAAATAGACCCTTGCTGAGCAAACCAAAAACCCAACTTATAACCGCCCAAGCGTATGGTATTCAATTGATCAACCAATAAAATACCAAATACAAATGAGACAAGAAACCAGATCGCTAAACAAAATGCCATGAGTTTTAAGTTAGCATGCCAATAAGCATTATTTTGATGCATATTTATTTCCTTAAAATAATAATATTATAAACTGCAAAAACACAGCTTACTTTCCATAGACCGACAATACGCAGAAAGCGCATGGATACTAACAAAAACCAACGATTATTTCATTGCGACAACACTGATCAAAACTCAATCAAAACATAAAAAGTCTCAAAAAAGAAACAGTGACAATAAATATAAATAATTGATATTATTATATTTTATTTTTTTAATAAAAAACAAAAACAAATGGAAACAATTAGTTGCAAACAGTGTCTCAATTAATGCACACACTAAATATTTTAACGTTTTGGTCGCTTACGCAGCATAAACTAAAAAAGACCAACACGTCGACTAAATCCAGGGGCTACCATTCATGAACACTTACATCCTCCATCCACGAGCATATGAAAATGCATTTGCGGAGGCTTTTTCAAAAGTCAACAATCCAGCTAAAAACGCCGAGTTTTTAACAAGCGCAATAGTAACTAGCGAACTCTTTATTCACACTTTACATACTGAAAACAATGGCGCACAGAAAATGAAAGCGCACGAAGCAACGGAGAAAGGTGAAGAAATCCTACAACTTCTCGATAAATTATTTTTCCTCGTTACACAATCACCTGCGAATGATCGACTGATAAAAATGTTGGCTATTTCTACTGGAATGTGGGTTGTCAAAAAAGGCGGAGAAATTCGTCATCTTGACCTAATAGTCAATGCAATTGCAACGTTTGCGAACCAGACAAAATATTTGTACCATCTTGAAGAACTGTATGAAGTTAGCTTATTTATTTTAATGGCAACTGATGATGGTATAAAAGCAGATCATGATAAAATAAACATGCAACGTCCTTGGCGTTTGTTGTGCCTTAATCATGCTATTATTGCCACCCGTTCAGGTAACTGTGAATTAGTAAAGCCTGCATTTGATCGTTTGATTCAGTATCTGCCAAATGATGCAGAAATGTTTTTCGCGCGTGGCATGAAAGAAGTAAGAACAGGAAATTATCCTTTTTCAGTGCGTAATATCGTGATTGCTTATAATAATATGTACAATCAGCAGCAGCAAGATGATGACTCAATGTCATCCATGCTATTGAACTGAAAAAGAGATTAAGACAAAAAATGTATTGCTGACTTTGTTTACGCCCAAACAAGGTTAGCAGTATGTAAAAAATTATGCGACTTTATAAACTTATTGCACTCTTTATGCATCTTATAGTGGCCGTCTTATTGACTGTTTTGTTTGCTGGTCTATTAAGAATTCCGTCTCAAGCACAACGCTACCGTCAAGCCGTTATTTGGTGGCATCGACGTGTTTGTAAGCTACTCGGTATACAATTATCAATCATTGGCAAACCAGCAACAACAACGACGCTTTATATATCAAATCACGTTTCATGGATGGATATTCCCTTACTCGCCAGTATTGTTGATCCACATTTCCTCTCAAAAGCTGAAGTGCGCTCATGGCCGATCATTGGTTGGGTTGGCGCAAAAGCGGGCACGTTATTTATTAAACGAGGAAGTCGCTCTGCTGCTGAGTCTGCACATCATGAAATGGTGCAATGCTTAAAGGCTAATGAGACAGACGCTACAGGGCATAGTGTGTTATTTTTTCCTGAAGGAACAACGTCTAATTGGTTAGATATACTCCGCTTTCGCCCCCGTTTATTTGATGCGGCTATTACAACAAAAAGACCCCTTCAACCCATTGTTTTACATTACTCAGACCCTGTACATGATGTTAATCCTAAAGTGCCTTTTGTGGGCAAACAATCCTTAATGGCTAATATTTGGAGCTTACTTGGAGAACAGAAAATCAACGTTACTGTTTATTTTCTAACAGAAATTGACATTGCAACATTTAATCGTAAAGATTTAGCTGAATTGAGTGAAAAGAGAGTTCGTAAGTGCCTTACTCAACAACTCAAGACACAAAAACCCCGCTAACTTCTTTAAGACTAACGGGGCTTAAATCAACGAGTGATAGAGAATAACTCTTTACCTGACTCGCTATGGTTAAATTTACACTTTTAATTTTGCGGTGAGCTAGAACGGAATATCATCTTCAAAATCATTATAGTTACTTTGCGGTGCAGAAGCTGCTTGCCCTTGATTTCCTTGTTGCTGAGACTGCTGACCCTGTGGCGGTCTTGCAGGCTGTTGCGTCTGCTGCGGAGCTTGTTGTGGAGCACCTCCTTCCATTGGTGCATAACCACCACTACCCTGCCCCTGTCCTGCACCACGTGCATCAAGCATTTGCATCGTATCAGCAATAATAGAAGTGCTATAACGATCAGAGCCATCAGGAGCTTGCCATTTGCGCGTTTCTAATTTCCCTTCAATATAAACTTTTGAGCCTTTACGTAGGTATTCACCTGCGATTTTGCCTAAACCACGAAATAAGGTAACACGATGCCATTCTGTTTTTTCACGTCGTTCGCCCGTTTGTTTGTCCTTCCAACTTTCTGAGGTAGCAATACTAATGGTCGTCACTGCATCACCACTTGGCATATATTTCATGTCGGGATCGTTACCCAAATTGCCCACAAGTATTACTTTATTTACTCCAGCCATGTTTTTTATTCCTTCTCTGTTATATACGTCGAGCAAAGTTTACTACTATCAGCTAACAATTGCATTAGCTGCCGATATACAAAATATACGCACATGACTCGCTTCGTGTTGTGAAACGACTTAACCTACAATTGAGCTACAGATAAAAAGCCTTTTTTAAGCAATGAATGATTTATGCTATGGTGCATCTCTTAGAAGCTAGGGGTGTTACCTAATGCGGGTTACTAAACTGCAATTATGTTAACTGAGAAAAACCCTTGGAACCTGTATACGGATCATGCCGGCGTAGGGAATGCTTCAGGATTTCCTGAGTCTGTATTTCCTTAGCCGAGACTGACAATGGAGAGCCACATGAGTGCAATACCTGAATCATTTTTAGAAAGAACGGCAAAACTATCCGCTGAAATTACCACCCCCTTTCCAAAATCTCGCAAAATTTATATTGAAGGCTCACGCCCCGATATTCGTGTGGGTATGCGTGAAATCTTGCAGGACGATACCACAGGTAATTTTGGGGTCGAAAAAAACCCACCTATTATTATTTATGATACATCAGGACCCTTTACGGATCCTGATGTTGATATTGACTTGATGAAAGGCATTCCTGATGTGCGTAGCCCATGGATTCATGATCGTGCTGATACAGAATATTTATCAGGGCCTAGCTCTGATTTTGGCATTGAGCGTCAAAATGACACTGCACTAACACATCTTCGCTTTGAACATATCCGCCAACCCCGTCGGGCTAAAGCAGAGCAAAATGTAAGCCAAATGCACTATGCACGCCAAGGGATTATTACGCCTGAGATGGAGTATGTCGCTATTCGGGAGAATGCGCGTCTTGATGAGCTACGTGCTGATCCACGCTACAAAACAGTGTTAAAACAACATCCGGGTGAAAGCTTTGGTGCGAGTATTCCTGAAACCATTACTGCTGAGTTCGTACGTGATGAGATTGCTAAAGGGCGAGCCATTATTCCTGCTAATATCAATCACCCTGAATTAGAACCCGTTATTATTGGGCGCAATTTCCGCGTTAAAATTAATACCAATATTGGTAATTCAGCGGTTACCTCGTCGATTGAAGAAGAAGTCGAGAAAATGGCATGGTCTGCCCGCTGGGGTGGTGATACATTGATGGATTTATCAACGGGTAAGAATATCCATGAAACACGCGAATGGATTTTGCGTAACTCGCCTGTGCCGATTGGTACCGTGCCTATTTATCAGGCATTAGAAAAGGTCAATGGTAAATCAGAAGATTTAACGTGGGAAATATTCCGTGATACTTTAATTGAACAAGCAGAACAAGGTGTTGATTATTTTACTATTCATGCAGGAATTCGTTTACAGCATATTCCATTAACCGCTGAACGCATTACAGGAATCGTCTCGCGTGGTGGCTCGATTATGGCTAAATGGTGCTTAGCACACCATGAAGAAAGCTTCCTTTATACCCACTTTGAAGATATCTGTGAGATTATGAAGGCTTATGATGTGTCTTTCTCACTCGGCGATGGTTTGCGTCCAGGATGTGCAGCTGATGCCAATGATGCCGCGCAATTTGGTGAGCTAGAAACCTTAGGCGAATTAACACAAGTGGCTTGGCAACATGATGTGCAGGTGATGATTGAAGGTCCTGGGCATGTACCTATGCAGTTAATTAAAGAGAATATGGAAAAGGAATTAAAAGATTGCCATGAAGCACCCTTTTATACCTTAGGCCCCTTAACGACGGATATTGCACCAGGATATGATCATATTACTTCAGCCATTGGTGCCGCTCAAATTGGTTGGTATGGTACTGCCATGCTGTGTTACGTGACCCCTAAAGAGCATTTAGGCTTGCCCAATAAAGAGGATGTTCGCGTGGGGATTATCACCTATAAGATTGCTGCACAGGCTGCTGACTTAGCCAAAGGCTTTCCTGGCGCACAAATACGCGATAATGCATTATCAAAAGCACGCTTTGAGTTTCGTTGGGAAGATCAGTTTAACCTTGGTTTAGACCCTGAACGCGCACGTGAATATCATGATGAAACGATGCCAAAACCTGCCGCAAAGGTTGCGCATTTCTGTTCGATGTGTGGTCCACACTTCTGTTCAATGAAGATTACACAAGAAGTACGCGAATATGCCGCTAAGCAAGGAATGTCCACAGAACAAGCGCTTAAGAAGGGCATGGAGGAGAAATCCATTGAGTTTATTGATGCAGGAGCTCAAATTTACAATAAAACATAATCAGTTAAGTTAGTGTCAACTACCACCCGCTGAAGCGGGTGGCTTGGGTCGTGAGATTCAGGATAGCGTTCTTTGAACATAATAAAAGCAACTCTTTAAAAAAAGCCATCAGCCTTTAACAATGTTAACACCAGACCTAATGCAATAAAGGTAAGAGGCCACCACTTAGTGGGAATAAAAAACAAAGAATGTGTAATACGCAGGATTCTTTCTTTACCCGTTCTGATGTCCACAGCTACTTTTGATGTTGGCTTCAATACCGTGATATTCATCATAAATGTCAGTAGAGCTGATACCAACATGGATACAAAAATAATCCAAGGATTCTCCTGAAAAAAAGTTTCACTCCCTGAAAGTGTGCTACCCAATAAATGAGCGACTATAAATGTAGTTGCGCCAATAACGGCAATAAGAAAACCTAAACCAGTTGATACAAGCATATTTTTTCCTTTAATGTATAGTACTCCGCTATTTCTACACGAGAAACAGAGGATCAAGGGTTGTTGCTAACAATGACACTAATACTGATTAATTATTAACCAGCATTAGTTATTTTTATAGGCTATCATTTTTAATGATAACAAACAAGGTTGGACTCAGTGAAAAACTCCTTTATGAAACAGATAGTAAACAATAAGCCCTTTTATATAGTGGGTATTCTGATATTTTTATTGCTTCCACTGATGATAAATGCAATGCCTAAAGCCCCACATAAAATAGGGTTAGCAACGGCTCACCCACTAGCAACAGAAGGTGGCTTAGCCATTCTACAACAAGGAGGGAATGCATTCGATGCTGCTATTGCTGTCAGTGCTATTTTGGCAGTCGTCGAACCTTATAGCTCAGGCATTGGTGGGGGTGGCTTTTGGCTCTTACATGATGCAAAAACCCAAACAGATGTCATGTTAGATGGACGTGAAACAGCCCCTGCAAAGGCAAGTGCTGATATGTACCTTGACCAACAAGGCAATGTTATTTCAGACCTTTCTATAACAGGCGCATTGGCAGCAGGTATTCCTGGAGAACCCGCTGCTCTTGTTTGGCTCGCTGAAAATCGTGGAAAATTGCCGCTAAAAACCACACTAAAACGCGCTATTGAACTTGCGCAAGAAGGTTTCGTAGTCGATGATTTTTATTTAAAAATGTTACGCTTTAGACTGGATGCAATCAAACAATCTCCCGATGCAAGTCAAATTTTTTTAGATGATAATAAACCGCCTCAATTAGGATATATCATTAAACAACCTGACCTCGCTCATACACTCACACTACTTGCCGAGAAAGGACACGCAGGCTTCTATGAAGGCGAAACAGCAGAAAAACTCGTTAAGGGTGTACGAGAAGCACAAGGTATTTGGACAAAAGATGATTTAAAAAATTATCGCGTTAAATTACGTCAGCCTGTTATCATCCATTACCAAGATATGACCATAACATCTGCGGCATTGCCTTCATCAGGAGGGATTGTATTAGCAGAGATATTTAATATGTTATCTGCCTATGAACTCACCTCATTGAATAAGGCAGAAAAAACACATCTTATTATTGAAGCAATGAAACGTGCCTATCGTGATCGTGCTGAGTATATGGGGGATAGTGATTTTGTTGATGTACCTGTAAAAAGGCTAATAAGTCCCGCCTATGCTAAACAATTACGTCAAAGTATCAATAAAGCTAAAGCAACAGCCAGTAAAGCTCTACCACCAACGTGGCATGACGAATCAGCAGGGACAGATACCACACATTTTTCTATTGTTGATAAAGACGGTAATCGTGTTGCCGCGACCTTATCTATTAATTACCCCTTTGGCTCATGCTTTATACCCGCAGGGACGGGGGTATTACTTAATGATGAAATGGATGATTTTTCTGCTAAAGCAGGCGCACCTAATGCCTATGGTTTAGTCGGAGCTAAGGCAAATGCGATTGCGGCTAATAAACGAATGCTTTCTAGTATGTCTCCAACCTTTCTTGAGACAAAAGAAAGGCTTGGTATTATAGGAACACCTGGTGGAAGCCGTATTATTACCATGGTTTTACTCGGTAGCCTCGCTTTTTATGAGGGAAAAACAGCAGAGGAAATTGTGAACTTACCACGCTATCATCATCAATATTTGCCTGATCAGGTACAATACGAACCCAACACATTCAGTGATGAAACAGTAAAAAGACTAGAAGCAAAAGCACATAACATGCTGAAGAAGTCCGATGTTTGGGGGAATATGCAAATGGTGATTATTGATAAAAAAACAGGTCATGTGAGTGCAGCAGCAGATAAACGTGTTATAGGTAGTGCTGCAACAAGTCATTAACCTTGGTAGCGATTTTTCAAACACATAAAACAATAATATCCAATACAATAGTGACACCCCCCCCCATATAGACTACACTCTGATCTATCCCTTATTGAATCATACGCTATTCTACAGATCCCTAATTAACATCTGAAAAAAGTAGAGTGTTTGTCGCTGACAGCTCTGGGCTTTGCTGTTAAATCATTCACCACCTTAATTTGT
>CAYNGN010000011.1:14662-15187 GCA_964396615.1 uncultured Thiothrix sp.
ATGAGATACGAGACAATACCTCTACCCTCTGAAACCATAAATGCTTTACCCATTCATTATACTTTGGATGACTACCAAATAACGGCTGTTCTTACTGATGATGACTTTAGTATTACCTACAAAGCCATTCATAATGAACTAGATATTCCTGTCATTATTAAAGAATATATGCCGAAATCACTGGCACTGCGTAATAAAAGCATGTCGCATGTTATTTTAAAAGATATAGACAAAGCGCAACTTTACGAATGGGGGTTAAGGCAATATCGTGACGAAATTAATGCACTGTGTGATTTGCATCACCCTAACATTGCAACAGTAAGAGCATGTATTGAAACCAACAATACCGTCTATATGGTCACAGACTACATCAAAGGCAAAACGTTGGACGCTTTCGTCAAAGAAAAGTTACTAACTGAAAAAGAAAATATGCTCCTGCTTGAATCACTACTACAGGGAGTACAAGCAATACACGAGGCAGGTTTTTATCATAGTGATATCAACCCAATCACTATAATCATTGAA
>CAYNGN010000012.1:0-11072 GCA_964396615.1 uncultured Thiothrix sp.
GAGTTAAAATTAATAGGAAGCCTGATATTAAATAGCAATGCAACACCTATTGCCATATCAGTATAGCCACTAAAATCAAAATAAATCTGGAAAGTGTATGATAACGTGGTTGCCCATGCCTCAAAAAAACTCAATGATTCAGCTACATCAAATCCATTAATAACCCAGATAGAAAATGTATCTGCAATAACAACTTTTTTAAACAGTCCAATTGAAAAAATAAAACTACCAACCGCAACATTTCGGTAATTTATTTTTTTATTAATACTTTCAGAAAATTGTGGCATCATTTCTTTATGATGCACAATAGGACCCGCAATAAGCTGAGGAAAAAAACTTACAAAAACAGCATAGTTAATAAAACCATACTCTCTTGTTTCACATCTATAGCTATCAACTAAATAGGCTATTTGCTGAAAGGTAAAGAATGATATTGCTAATGGCAGTGTTAGATAAAGTAACGATATTTTATTATCAATAACGAGATTAATATTTTCTATTAGAAAATCAGTGTATTTAAAATAACCAAGCAGTAAAACATTAGCACAAATACCAAAAACCAACAGATATTTATTATTCCTACTCCTTTCACCGTTAGAAAGTCTTACACCTATTATATAGTTAAATAAAATAGACCCTAACAATATGGGCAAATAAGCAACATTCCACCAACTATAGAAAAAAAGTGAACTAAGCAATAAAAATATCTTACTCGCAGTAATCAGTTTTTTTTCAGTTAGAAAAAAATAAGTAAAAAAGACAAAGGGTAGAAAAAAAAATATAAATTCATAGCTATTAAATAGCATGATATTTAGCCCATTCAGTAATAATCAAACAATAACACTCATATCATATACTCTCATATTACTGATTATATTCCCAACCAATAGTTTCTAAATTTTCTAAAAAATATTTTGCATTGTTTTTATCATTCAACAAGATAGATCTCGTACTTTCCCATGGTCCTCTTTGTTTATTTTTCATAATCAAGCCCATAAATTTTGCATAATCTTTTACTGTAAAGCTATCACAAATATACCCTGTTTGATCTGATGTTATATAACGATCCTCGTTACCAAAACAGCGTGTTGTTATAACGGGAACACCATTCCATAATGCCTCAAGTAATACATTTGGCAAGCCTTCATGATGAGAAGCGATTAAAAGTGCCTGACTACGCTCAATATATTTTTTTGGATTATTTTTATAACCTAAAAAGGTGACTTGCTTATCTAAACCAAGTTGACTAGTTTTAGTTTTTAATTTTTCTTCCTCTGGGCCTAAACCTAAAATATTGAGGCTAACATGTTTATTTTTATCATTAAGATAGGCTATTGAGTCAAGAATAAGATCAATATTTTTTTCCTTTGATAACCGCCCCACAAAGACGAATGTACTCAGTTCCACATCCTTTGATAGAGGACTTTGCTTCTGATTAAAAAAATCAGCACTAGGAAAATTATATAAAACGGTTATTTTTTTTTCAGCGTTGCTGACTGCTTCTGTTATTTCTTGAGACATATTATCCGTTTGCGCGATAATATGATCTGCAAAAAAATAGCTGAATTTACGAATCCATAAATAATAAGGTGGATGCATTTTATTCTTAACGGCTTCATTTAACAGACACTCACCACGAACCACTGTTTTTCCTTTATGTATCCTGAGTATTTTTAAAAGAGTCACTAAAAAAGCAATACGAAGATGCGATATAAAAACAACATTTGGCTTTTCAGCTAGAATATATTTTGCCAATGTAACAAAAGAAAGTACAACCTTCGTTCTATTCAAGCAGTGTATTTTAAAAGGATATAAGGACTGCATGCCATCAGTAAATTTATGCTTGGAAATAACCACTAAAGTAACATCGACAGCAGATTCAACGGCTAACCGTGAGTACTCTACTAGCATTTTTTCAGCCCCTCCCCCCAAAATAACAGGTGTTATAACAAATAGTTTTGCCATATTCTTATACTCTAGTTCTCAGGTTAGCCCCAGAAAAGAAAACTCCCAGTACTATTGCAAAAACCCAGTCAATTTTTTGTGCTGAAAACAACAGTGGCTCTGTAATACCATAAAGCATAAATAATGTAATAAACATAAACTCAGCACTTCGCATTTTTCTCATTGCTTTTCGGCGTTGGCTAAAATCAAAAATCTTAAACAACATAAGAATTGCTAAACCAAGTCCTATAAAACCCAAATTCACAAAAACCTCTAAAAGAACATTATGCGGCCCAGCCAAAGCCTCTGTTACAGTAGGGCATTCTGAAAGCACAAACTGCGCAAATAAATTATGATCTAACCCCATTCCACCAGGATAAGTAAAAAAAGCTTTTTCTACGGTACATTGCCATAGCTCAAAGCGAACTTCTCCTGATGAGTTTGACTTTTCTTCATAACGATTAAAAGTATTTTCAATTAACTGTGCATCAAATTCGATAGGGAATAAGTAATACATAACCCCCACTAAAAAAATACCAATAGCAATTTTGAGATAAGCCAATCCTCTGCCATTATCAGGTCTCTTTGTCTGCAAGGATATATAAATATATGACGCTAAAAAAGCAGGAATAAAAAGCATCAGGCCTGTTCTTGATCCTGTTGTTAACACAGAAAATAAAGAAACAACAACTGCAAATATATAAACAATGACCAGTAATATATTTCTACCTTCGATAATTCCTCTAACAGAAAAAGGCAAACAACAGATAAAAAAAGCAGCTAATGTATTAGGATTAAAGAACACCCCACCATATCGCCAGTTTTTTTCAACATCAACGGCTTTTTCAACCACAACATCACTTCTCAATGCCTCAAGATTTGTTCCCGTTGTAACGGAATAAAACTGCATCGCTCCTAAACCCAGCGTAACAATGCTTAACCATTCAATATGCCCCCATTTATTATATGACGCTATTTGTAGTCCAAAAATAAAATAAATAATTAACCAAATAACCCTTGTTTGGAAAGACTCAAACTGATTACCTAGAATAACACCATCTAATAGAGAAAAAACAATGGAAACCAAAGCGCTAAAAACAATTAAGATCATAAAAATCTTATAGTTTTTATCTATTGGAATGGGAATATCATGTGCATACTTATTGACCATGAGAGAGACAATAGCAAGTAAAATAGGTGCATCTACAACGAGAAAATTAATATTACTTTTAAAGATCAACACACTATGAACAAATATAATGGTCACAAAGATAACAGGTAACTGCATATTGACGGTATTGATCTTACTGACAAAGGCAATAAAACCTACCGCTATTGCTAAATAAGTTACATATTTTACACCTGCATCAAATGCATATAAAAAAACAATACAAACAACAGCGATTACAAGCCATGTAATGATATTTACTTTATTGATAGAATGATTCATTTTTTAAAAAAAACCACCTTAAACAAACCTACATTTTTGCCAACGAGTAAAAACATTCATATCTCCTATCAAAAATAATTATTCACTTATTTTTTTCCTGATTTGTTAAATACCAAGGTAATGCAACACTTAGACCTTGTGCGATGTTATGTATTGGAAAGTAGCCTAATTTATCAGCAGCTTTACTAATATCAGCTTGGGAATGCCTAACATCACCAGCTCTAAAGTCTCGGTAATTTGCTTCAACTGCCCCTATAACTGGATTAACATTGGCAAGCCCCTCTCGAATAGCAAGAAACAAGTCATTGAGCGTCGTTCTATCGCCTACTGCCACATTGTATACTTCATTTTTTGCTGAATCATTAGCCATTGCACTCAAGATATTCATTTGCACAGCATTTTCAATAAAACAAAAATCTCGTGATGTTTCTCCATCACCATTAATAAACACCGCTTCATTATTCAACAATGCACTGACCCACTTAGGAATAACCGCGGCATACGCCCCATTAGGATCTTGGCGCTTGCCAAAAATATTAAAATAACGGAGTCCAATCGTTCTAAAATTATATGTCTTTGCAAAAACATCCGCGTAAAGCTCATTCACTACTTTGGTAACCGCATAAGGGGATAACGGTTTGCCAATATTCTCTTCTATTTTTGGCAATGCAGGATGATCGCCATAAGTAGAACTTGAAGCAGCATAAGTAAAACTAGAAACATTGGCATCTCTTGCTGCAACTAACATATTTAAAAAACCGTCAATATTGGCTTTATTGGTATTAATTGGATCTTCAATTGAACGAGGCACACTCCCTAAAGCAGCTTGGTGTAATACATAATCAACACCTTCTGTTGCCTTATGACAATCGTTCAAATCACGTATATCACCTTTTAGCATGGTAAACCGCTGCCATTGCTTATCAGTAACGGTGCTTTTTACCTCATCCAGATTATATTGATGTCCAGTGACAAAATTATCAAGTCCAGTTACCGTCTGATCTAAATGTAGCAGAGTTTCTAATAAATTAGAGCCAATAAAACCTGCAACACCTGTTATTAACCATGTTTTAGGTTCTTGCTTTAATGCCGTTTTAATCGTTTCGTAACGTGCTTTTTCTGTCATCATTTTTTCCTAAAGTCGTAAATCTGTAGCTTCATTCGGGAGTATATATTTTAAGTCATAGAGAACATTTTTTGCTTTAGCAAAATGTATTATCCCCTCATAACCCAACTGCTTGAATTGATCATGAGCGACTGCTATAACAATAGCATCATAGTCATTGGCTTTTGGCTGCTTAATCAGAGTTTCCCCATACTCTTCTTCCGCTTCTACAGCATCTACCCATGGATCATAAACATCTACGTCAAGGTGAAAATCGCGTAATTCTGAGATAATATCCACAACCTTGGTATTTCTTAAGTCAGGACAGTTTTCTTTGAAAGTCAGCCCCATAATGAGGATTTTTGCCCCTTTAACATCCACTTCCTTCTGCATCATTTTCTTGATTAATTGCGAGACAATATAAGCCGCCATGCCATCATTCAAACGCCGTCCTGCAAGAATAATCTCAGGGTGATAACCTTCTGCTTGTGCTTTATATGTCAAGTAATAAGGATCAACACCAATACAATGGCCGCCAACAATACCTGGACGGAAAGGTAAAAAGTTCCATTTACTCCCTGCAGCTTCCAACACTTCTAAAGTATCAATACCTAAACGATTAAAAATGATGGCCAACTCATTGATAAGCGCAATATTGAGATCTCTTTGAGTATTTTCAATGACCTTTGCTGCTTCAGCTACCTTTATGCTGCTTGCCTTATGGGTACCTGCGGTAATAATGGTTTGATACAACTCATCAATAAAGTTGGCAATCTCGGGTGTTGACCCTGATGTCACTTTCTTTATCGTTGGTAATCTATGTTCTTTATCACCTGGATTAATTCTTTCTGGGCTGTATCCTGCATAAAAATCAGTATTGAAAACGAGCCCCGATATTTTTTCAATAACAGGAATACAGACTTCCTCTGTTGCACCAGGGTAAACCGTAGATTCATAAATAACAATATCGCCCTTATTTAGATACTCACCAATTGTTTCGCTGGCTTTAATCAATGGCATCAAGTCAGGTTGTTTATACGCATCAATAGGGGTTGGAACCGTTACAATGTATATATTACAATCACTTAAGTCATTCTTATTACTTGAAAAACGAATATATTCAGCCGCAATTAACTCATCTTTTGTGACCTCTAATGTTCGATCTTCTTTATTATCCAGCTCTGCAACTCTTACTTCATTAATATCAAAACCAAGTACCCTTTGCTTTTTAGCAAACTCAACCGCTAGTGGTAAACCCACATAGCCAAGCCCAATAATCCCTATGTTAATATTTTTAAGCATAAGATACTCCACACTCTTTGTTTATAATTTATCGGCAAGCTACATTATGCCCCGTGTATCAACCACAGCTTTCATATTAAGCGTTGTTTTATTCATTTCTTTAAACTCTTTATGGTCAACCAATACCGCTATTGTATTGGCAATCTCTAATGCATTGTTCAAACTCACTAATTCACACTCTAAATGCTTCAGGTTATTGGGTAACTCTTCAATGTTAGGCTCTACAACCAATATTTTACCAATATGTTTATTAGCAAGCGCCTCAACAATATCCAATGCTGGACTTTCCCTTAAATCATCAATGTCCGCTTTGAATGCTAATCCCAAACAGGCAATGACAGGTCGTTTAAATTGATCAGCAACAGCAACAATCTTATCAATAACGTAATGCGGCTTGGCATCATTAATCAACCTTGCTTGCTTAATAAGCTTTGCTTTTTCAGGCGCAGAACTGACAATAAACCATGGATCAACAGCAATACAATGTCCACCAACCCCAGGGCCTGGATTAAGAATACTAACCCTTGGATGCCGATTCGATAGTTTAATCAACTCCCAAACATTGATATTTAACGCATCACAAATAAGCGAAAGTTCATTAGCAAATGCTATATTGACATCTCTGAATGAATTTTCTGTCAACTTAGCCATTTCCGCCGTTCTTGAGTCGGTAATATAGCACTCACCTTTTACAAAGGTTTGGTACAGTGCTTTTGCTTTCTCAGCACACATAGGGCTCATACCACCAATAACACGATCATTTGTCACCAATTCTTGCAACACATAACCTGGCAAAACACGTTCAGGACAATGAGCAATATTAATATCGGCATTGATACCTTTTTGCTGTGGAAAGCTTAAATCAGGTCTACTTTCACTTAACCACTGTGCTATTTTTTCTGTAGTACCCACAGGGGAAGTTGATTCCAAAATAACAAGGTTACCTTTCTCCAATACAGATGAAATAGCTTGAGTTGCCGCTTTTATATAGGAAAGATCAGGTTGATGATCTTCTTTAAAGGGTGTGGGTACAGCAATCATAAAGACTTGTGCTGGTTCTGGAACGGTTGTTGCACGTAGCTTACCAACACTAACGGTACTTCTTACTACTATATCCAAATCAGGTTCTACAATATGTATTTTTCCTGCATTAATTGTTTCAACGGCTTCATCTGATACATCAACACCTATGACTTCGATGCCTCTTGATGCTAAAACAGCAGCAGTAGGTAAACCGATATACCCAAGCCCAATCACTGACACTGTTTTAAATTTTAAAGACGTATTTGACATTGAATTCATATGCTTATTCTTTTTTAGTCGTTATAAATAGTGAAGAATAGCCATTAAATGGCTATTTTACTCAATTATTTTTGCTGATAGAACTGCATCAACAATACGTTCGCAGGCATTGCCATCACCATACGGATTATGCGCATAGCTCATTGCCTGATAGGCTATTTCATCAGTAAGTAATGTTTTAACGTGTTGGGTTATTTGCTCGACATCAGTCCCTACCAATTTAACCGTTCCAGCACTAATTGCTTCTGGACGCTCAGTGGTTTCCCTCATTACTAACACAGGTTTTCCTAATGAAGGGGCTTCTTCTTGTATCCCTCCTGAATCCGTTAATATAATGTAGGATTTCATCATTAAGTAGACAAAAGGCAAGTATTCTTGTGGCTCGATTAAATAAATATTATCAATATTTTTCAGTAACCTATTTACAGGCTCTTTGACATTAGGGTTTAAATGAACCGGATAAACAATTTGCACATCAGCATGATGGGTCGCAATTGCTGCTAAAGACTCACAAATACGCTCAAAACCATCACCAAAACTTTCTCGACGATGCCCTGTTACCAATATTATGCGTTTATCTGCATCTAAAAAAGCATATTTTTTAGATAGATCATTCATTATATTATGATCTGTCTCGATTTTTTTTGTTACCCAAAGTAACGCATCAATAACCGTATTACCTGTTACCTGTATATTTTGAGAAGCTATGTTTTCTTTCAGTAAGTTTTCCTTAGCCATTTCTGTTGGTGCAAAATGATAGGACGTTAGCCCTCCTGTCAGCTTTCTATTTGCTTCCTCAGCCCAAGGAGAATAAAGATTCCCTGTTCTTAACCCAGCCTCTACATGCCCTACTTTGATTTGCTGATAAAAAGCCGCCAATGCCGTTGCGAAAGTCGTTGTTGTATCACCATGCACAAGTACCATGTCAGGCTTAAATACTTCTAAGACAGGTTTAATGCCTTGCAATATATTTTCTGTAATTTCACTTAACCCTTGGCCTGGTTGCATAATATCAAGGTCATAATCTGGCTTTATCTCAAATAATATCAGTACCTGATCAAGCATTTCTCTATGTTGAGCAGTAACACAAACACGGGAATCTATAGAGGATTGCTTAGCAAGGCTATGGATCAACGGTGCCATTTTAATGGCCTCTGGTCTTGTTCCAAACACTGAAAGTACTTTCATAAAATATCATTCACAATAAGGGTTATCTATAGTACTGATACAAAAATTCACTTTTGAGTGCATTTTATAACATCTAAAAAAATATCACTCTTTAAGGACGCTACCGCCCTACCGTCACATTGGGCAGCATTCAATTTAGGACATACACAACATCAGCTACTTATCTCTAAAATAAGCAAATACAAGAAAATCCATCTAGAAATATAAGAGTAGACAGCCAGAAATATTAATAAAATTAAACACCCAAATTTCATCAACTTCATCAACTTCATCACAAAGTGATGGAACGCCCTAGATTTAGATAGACACTCGGCTAAAACGCCAAAACTTCTGGGATTTTAGCACAGTTTTTTATAGGGGAAAACTTTAACTCAAGCTAACTGCTGCAACACAAACCCAGCCGCAAAAAAACCAATAGGTGCTGTCACACACACAGAAGAACCAAAACCACCCGCACAATTTAACCCTGATGTTACCCCAGATGGCTTTGTACTACTAACACCATCTCGCCCATCAGGATATAACAATGCTTCCTCTGAAAACACACAGGGAATACCAAAGCGACGTGATATATTGGTTGTAAAATCATAGCGTTGACGTAACAATCTACGTGTTTTAGCGAGTAATGGATCTTGTAAAGTTTTCGACAAATCAACAATGCGAATCTTTGTTGGATCAGTCATCCCTCCTGCACCACCAATCGTTAATAATTTTATTTTATTACGTCGACAGTAAGCAATGAGAGAGGCTTTGGTGCGAAAGCTATCAATACAATCAATCACCCAATCATAGCCTTGGGTTAATAATTCAGCCTCATTATCAGGTGTTATAAAATCGTCAATACAACGTATTTGGCAAATAGGATTGATACTATGAATACGTTCTGCAAGTGCTTGTGTTTTTGCTTTCCCTACCGTTTCATCAGTTGCTTGACACTGACGATTAATATTCGATTCTGCAACATGATCCATATCAATCAGTGTAACCTTACCAATACCACTTCTGACCAACCCCTCAACCACCCACGAACCAACCCCTCCTAAACCAATCACACATACATGAGCATACCTAAAACGTTGATAAGCAGTTTCACCATAAATACGTGGGACAGCACTAAAACGTCGTTGATTTTTGTCTCTTTTTTTATTCATGATGATAAAAATATAACTCTTACTCTTATAAAACACACAAAAAAAGGGATGCAAAAAGCATCCCTTTTAAGTAATCAGAAACTATTAACTATAGGTGCTATAGCTTCATCAAATGTAGTATTTATTACCTAATAAATTAACTAATTTTCTGATCTAACTCACCTTTTGCATAATACTGAGACATTTTATCAAGAGAAATAATCTGCCTATTCAATTTATCTGCATTACCTGCACATCCAAAAGCTTCATAACGCGCTTTACAGATTTCTTTCATCCCATTCGTTGCTTCTTTTAAGAATTTACGAGGATCAAAGTTAGAGGGATTTTCTTGTAGATGCTTACGCACAGAACCTGTTGAGGCCATACGTAAGTCTGTATCAATATTAACTTTGGTTACACCGTTTTTGATACCTTCAACGATTTCTGCAACAGGTACGCCATAAGTCTGTCCCATATCACCCCCATAGTTATTGATAATTTCTAACCAGTCTTGGGGGACTGAAGACGAACCATGCATAACAAGATGCGTATTCGGAATACGTGCATGAATTTCTCTAATACGATCAATACGCAAGATTTCACCTGTAGGCTCTTGGGTAAATTTATACGCACCATGAGAAGTACCAATAGCAATCGCTAAAGCATCAACATTAGTCGCTTTAACAAACTCAGCTGCTTCCTCAACACTGGTCAGTAACAGCTCAAGATCAAGTTTACCTTCTGCACCATGACCATCTTCTTCGCCCATCTCACCCGTTTCGAGTGAACCTAAGCAACCTAACTCACCTTCAACAGAAACACCACCCGCATGGGCAATTTTTACGACTTCTTTAGTCACGTTGACATTATATTCAAAACTTGCAGGGGTTTTCATATCCGCTTCTAATGAACCATCCATCATCACCGACGTAAAACCAGACTGGATTGAACGCAAACAAATTGCTGGCTCAGAACCATGATCCTGATGCATAACCACAGGAATATGGGGATACATTTCTGTTGCAGCAGTAATCAAGTGGCGTAGAAAAGGCTCACCTGCATAAGAACGTGCACCCGCTGAACCTTGCATAATAACAGGTGAATTGGTCTCATCAGCGGCTTGCATAATAGCATGTACTTGCTCCATGTTATTCACATTGAAAGCAGGCATTCCATAGCCATTTTCTGCGGCATGATCCAGTAGTTGTCTCATTGAAATTAGAGCCATAAGGTTCTCCTTTAATAATTTGCGGTAAAAAAAACATTGGTTTATCTTATCAGCCTAATAAAAAAATTATAGGCACTATAAAATAAGGGGTAGTTTAATAGATTGTTTATTTTATATTAATTAATATTATGATCGCCAACACGTATAATTTTAAGTGTATTGGTACCACCATCAATCCCCATTAAATCACCTTGAGTAATAATAATATGATCACGGTTTTTAACGATCCCTTCTTCAAGCATATGCTCAATACATATGCGATTTGCTAGCTGCCCATCAGTAATGCATTGTTTTAACAAAACAGGATAAACACCGCGATAAAGAGTCACTCGTCGACAGGTCTTTTGATGGGTGGTTAAGGCATAGATTGGAATCCCTGAACTAATACGTGACATCCAATGCGCTGTCGCACCAGACTCGGTT
>CAYNGN010000012.1:11093-15155 GCA_964396615.1 uncultured Thiothrix sp.
TTACGCGCATATGGTTAGCAATATACATCGCACCCATGGCAATCGCTTCATCTTCACGCAAAAATTCATCACCAATACGGTGTGTGGAACGCATCACTTGCTTACTATTTTCAGTTTCCTCACAAATATCAGCCATTGCTTTAACAACTTTATGCGGATGCTTGCCTGTTGCTGTTTCGCCTGACAACATGACTGCATCTGTTCCGTCCATCACCGCATTGGCAACATCAAACACCTCTGCACGGGTTGGGATAGGATTATCAATCATGCTTTCCATCATTTGTGTTGCGGTAATGACGGCTTTATCTAGCTCTCTAGAACGTTTAATCAGCATTTTCTGCATTTGTGGTAAATTCGCATCACCAATTTCAACGCCTAAATCACCTCGAGCAACCATAATGACATCAGAAGCACGAATGAGATCATCAAGAACAGGTTGTATCACTGATTCAGCACGCTCAACTTTGGCAACAATTGCCGCATTTCCACCTGCCTCTGCCATCAGTTTTCGCGCATAATTTAAATCATCTGCATTACGTGGAAAAGAGACTGCAAGGAAATCCACATCCATTTCCGCTGCCAGCTTAATATCTTTTTTATCTTTTTCTGTTAGTGCTTCGGCTGAAAGACCACCACCACGGCGGTTAATACCTTTGTTATCAGATAATTCCCAACTATTAACAACCGTTGTATAGATTTTATTCCCATCGATACTATCGACTTTTAATATCAAACGCCCATCATCTAACCACAACTCATCATCAATACTCACATCTTTTGGTAAGTCTTTGTAGGTCAATCCAACCTGATGTTGATCACCTTCATTAACCCCTAAATCGGCATCAAGAATAAAACAATCACCTTCGTTAAGATAAATTTTACCTGCTTTAAAACGGTCAATGCGAATTTTCGGCCCTTGTAAATCGGCTAAAATAGCCACAGAACGCTTATGCTTTTCAGCAGACTTAAGGACTAATCGTGCTCGTTCTTTATGCTCCTCAGGAGAACCATGTGAGAAATTTAATCGAACAACATCGACACCTGCTTGAACCAGTTTATCGATAGATTCAGGTGAAGTGGTTGCGGGACCTAATGTTGCTACTATTTTTGTTCTTCTCATAAATTTTTGTTATGTGGGAATCAAAAAAAACTCAATAAATCTTACAAGAGGCAAGAATTAACGAGTGACGGTACATTCTATTCTATTTATTTCATTTAACTTATCTACTTATCTATTTTTGGTTAACCAACATAAACTGAGGTAAAATTTATGAAAACCTATGCCTACATTATAATACCAAGATAATATTACGCCTTTGCTCTTTCCTCAAGCATAGCAACAACAGGCAGTTTTTTTCCTTCAAGAAACTCTAAGAATGAACCACCACCTGTAGAAATATAGGATACTTTATCAGAAATATCATATTTATCGACCGCAGCTAAGGTATCGCCACCACCTGCAACCGAAAAACCATCGGATTCGGCAATCGCCATTGCAATCGCTTTTGTACCTTCACCAAACTGATCAAACTCAAAAACACCCACAGGACCATTCCAAACAATCGTGCCCGCTTTTTTGATGATCTCAGCCAGTGCCGCTACAGATTCAGGCCCAATATCAAAAATCATATCATCATCAGCAACATCAGTTGCTGCCATTGTAGTTGCTACCGCTGACTCGGAAAATTCTTTGCCACAAACCACATCCGTTGGTACAGGAATATCGCCACCATTAGCCATTGCTGCGGCCTTAAGTTCTTTAGCAGTTTCAACTAAATCTTCTTCATACAGCGACTTACCGACATTATGACCTTCTGCTGCGATAAAGGTATTGGCAATACCACCACCAACGATTAACTGGTCAACCACTTTTGACAATGATTTCAGAACCGTCAATTTGGTCGATACTTTAGAGCCACCGACTAAAGCGACCATTGGACGTGCAGGATTATCAAGTGCTTTGCCCAATGCGTCAAGCTCGCCTGCTAATAAAGGTCCTGCTGCTGCCGTTGGTGCAAATTGACCAGCGCCATGTGTCGATGCTTGGGCGCGATGTGCTGTACCAAAAGCATCCATGACATAGATGTCACACAAGGCAGCATATTGCTTAGAAAGTACTTCATCATTGACTTTCTCGCCCACATTAAAGCGTACATTTTCTAACAGCACCACATCGCCATCATTCATTTCAGGCGCACCGTCTAAATAATCAGCAATAAGAGCAACGTCTTTGCCTAATAGACCACTCATATGTGTAGCAACAGGGGCTAATGAAAACTGATCTTCAGGAGAACCTTCAGTAGGACGACCTAAATGTGACATGATCATCACTTGCGCGCCTGCAGCAACAGCCGTTTCAATGGTTGGCATTGAAGCACGAATACGCTTATCAGAAGTGACTTTGCCATCTTTAATGGGGACGTTCAAATCTTGACGAATGAGCACTTTCTTGCCTGAAAGGTCGAGGTCGACCATTTTGATAATAGACATATGTAACTCCTTAAAAATAGATAGATTTATTTGTATAAGGTTAAAACCACCGTCTTTCAGACGGTCAACTTTAGCTGCAAAATGAAGTGGTTGTTTTTACGCCAGAACAGTAGGGTCGATAAAATCGACCAAATTCAGCATCAACGAAGCAACACTGCATGGTCGGTTGCACCGACCCTACTTCACTAACTAATAATTAAGCAACATGCTCAACTAAACGTAACATGTTACACGTATAACCATACTCATTGTCATACCATGAAACCACTTTAACGAAAGTATCATCTAATGCAATACCTGCGCCTGCATCAAAGATAGAAGAAGCACTAATACCACGGAAATCAGAAGAAACCACTTTGTCCTCTGTATACTGCAATGTGCCTTTCATTGAACCTTCAGATGCCTCTTTAATGGCAGCACAAATTTCTTCGTACGTTGCAGGCTTATCAAGTTCACAGGTTAAATCAACCACTGAAACGTCAACAGAAGGAATGCGGAAAGCCATACCTGTTAGTTTGCCGTTAAGCTCAGGAAGAACAACACCTACTGCTTTAGCAGCACCTGTTGATGAAGGAATAATATTTTCAAAGACAGAACGACCACCACGCCAATCTTTCATTGAAGGACCGTCAACGGCTTTCTGTGTTGCAGTTGCTGCATGAACCGTTGTCATTAAGCCACGCTTAAGACCCCAGTTGTCATTAATGACTTTAGCAATCGGTGCAAGACAGTTAGTCGTACACGATGCAGCAGAAACAATAGGTTGGCCTTCATAGGATTCATGGTTCACGCCATAAACAAACATTGGACCGCCATCTTTAGAGGGTGCAGATTGAACTACTTTCTTTGCACCTGCATCAATATGTGCCTGGCAGCTTTCCTGTGTCAGGAAGAAACCCGTAGAATCAATAATGAGATCTGCACCGATATCGCCCCATTTAAGATCAGCAGGGTTGCGTTCAGCAGAAAGACGAATCTTATTGCCATCAACAATAAAATAATCACCATCAACAATTATTTCACCGTCAAAACGACCATGAGCTGTATCATACTTCAACATATACGCGAGATAATCATTATCAAGCAAGTCATTGATACCAACGACTTCTAAATTTGGAAAATCCTTTTTAATGGCACGAAAAACCATGCGTCCAATACGACCAAATCCATTAATACCGACTTTTACTGTCATGGGTGTTACCTCTTAAACGGTTAAGAAAAAATGAATGATGCCCCGTCAAAGCAGGGCATCTAATTATTATAGTGATGCTACGCTGTCAATCGCTTTGCCTACGTTCTCTGTCGTAATGCCAAAGTGTTTAAATAATTCGGGTGCAGGTGCAGACTCACCAAAGGTTGTCATACCAATCACTTTGCCTTTCATGCCAACATACTTCCACCAACCATCCATAATGGCAGCTTCAACAGCAACACGTGCAGTAACAGCAGCAGGTAGTACCAATTCTTTGTAAGCCTCATCTTGCGTTTCAAAGACTTCAACAGAAGGCATAGAAACAACACGTACTTTATTATCGGATGCTTCAGCAGCTTCCATCGCAAGATGTACTTCAT
>CAYNGN010000013.1:0-14563 GCA_964396615.1 uncultured Thiothrix sp.
TGTTCAGTATGAACAGTGACCATTAGACAGAAAAGAGGCTAGGAGGGCAAAGTGGAAAAGGGATTATCGGTAAAGAGGTGCTGATGAGTGGTGTTTAACTGAATAAGAGTGAATGATTTGCGTCATATTTTCATAAAAGCAAGACATACTCAAACCGATGCAATATTGATGCAGGGAACTGAACAACGAAAACAGCAAATTAACGATAAAATTGATATTGCCTTTGGAAAAGATTCAACGATTGCTGACCCTTATGACACTAATTTTTCTTTAACAGCAAAAAATTCACCCCACCCGCATAATGTTTTTGATGGCTCATAATGATATTAAACCCAAACTTTTTTCTAATGGTTTTAATACATTTTTCACCATAGCGGTGGCTCATGCCATTTTTAATGTTGAGTGTTTTCATGGGTTTGCCTAAGACAATAAAAGGCAGTAGTTTTTTTTCAGTATCGGTGAGCGTTGCTAAAAACGGTTGTAAAAATAACGCATGTTTTTCAGGAGAACTCATCACATGCGTATGAAAAATATGGGCATATATTTCTAATTCATTACGGCTTTCAGCCACTAGTTTTTTATAGTACTGTGGTTTTTCATCACTAATAATACTCGCACCTGCAATACCACGTGCTTCATTCATCAGCGGAATACTGATCCCATTAGAAATAGCATATTCTTCTTTGGCAACAGTAATCACCTGTTTTTCATTTCGCGTCAGTGTGCCGTGCTTTTCTTCGACCCACCAATCTATGGGGGTTTTTCTGCCTTGTTGAATGGCTTTAATGGTGCAGTCATTGTTAACAAATCCTGCCTGCTGATAATGCTGTAAAAAGGCACTATTGTGCGATGGGGATATTTTAACACAAGGGGATATAACCTATCCTGACAACTCAATGGTTTCGCCTAATCAAATTTTTACCAAAACATGGGCAGTACGAAATATTGGCGGTGAGATCTGGCGTAATCGTCGGCTAGTCTGTGTTGATGAAACGATAGAAGTCACAACGGATAATACCCATTTCACCCTGAATAATAAGCGCGGTTTGCAGCCTTTAGTCTCTGAAATAGACGTACCTGAAACACAACCGAATGAAACTATTGAGTTAAGTGTACAATTTAAAGCACCTGCTTATCCATGTACGACTATTTCTTATTGGAAATCGGTTGATGAGCAGGGAAATTTTTTGTTTCCAGAGAAAGAGGGCTTATCGTGCCTTGTGAATGTGGTTGCTTTTTGAAAGTTACGCTTTACGCTTATTCATTTAATACTGCTCATCAGCAAAACTAACACGATTTTCAACCACACTCACTTGACACGATAAGCCAATATCATCAGGAAAACAGGCATTGCCTTTGGCATTCACCATTTTCCAAAATGAGATCATTGTTCCTGGTTCTCGTGGTGCATGAAAGGCCATTGATAACGTGATTTTTTCATTAGGAGCGATAATGGGAATATCAATGGTATGCTGTTCGGGTTTTAAGCCCTGCTTATTCTTCACTAAGCGTAGCTGATGATCGTTCGCCTTTTTTAGAGAAATATTAACATGCTCATCCATACAAATAAGGCGACGATTAATCCAATGCGATTGACCTTTATTAGTGAGCTGCCATTTTTTTTCAAAGGACTCTTCTTTATTAACCAGTGTATTGTCAGGTGCGCTCATGATTTTAATAAAAGGATATTGCTCACTAATATGCACAATACTGACTAAGGGGACTTTTTGTAGTGTTTGTTGTTGGGTATATAAAGCGGATAGTTCGACTAAATGAACCTGTAATACCTCAGCAACACGCTCTAAGGTTTCTAAACGTGCTTTTTTAACATCGGAATTGATTAAACGATACCACGTCTGCCTTGAAATCCCTGCTTTTTTCGCGATAACGATTGCTGAAAGCCCCATTGTTTTGGCTCGTTGACGTAAAAAAGTTGATAAATCAGTCGCAGACATCGTATTTTATTTACTTAGTTTTGTTTAGTTTACTTAATACAATTAATAAAAATAATTAATTGATTGTTACATTTTTTCAGTGCCTCTTTATATTTAAAACACAAGTTAAAAATACCCTGTATTAAAAATAATCACAAGGTGGGAATCCCTACCTTGACTTAGGCGTATTATTACTATCTGTTGTATTTAATGAACGCTCCACGACACGAACTTGGCAGGATGACCCCCTATGCTGTGGGTAACAATAGTCCCCTTGAGCATCAACGGTTTTCCATAATGAAACCATTGTTCCCGTATTTTGCGGGGCGCAAAACCATACGGATAAGAGCAAATGTTCCCCTGGTTGTGTGGTAGGAATAGCAATATTACCTTGTAAGGGAGTTAAACCATTGTTGTTTTTGCTCTTTTTTTCCAAAGTATTGGAGGTACCATTAAACGGTTTTACATACATATCAAATTCGTTATCCACACAAATAAAGCGGCGATTAACCCAAGGTGTGTTGCCTGCATTAAGAAACTTCCACGTCTTTTTAAAGCGTTCTCCTTTACCCACCATGGTATTGAGTGGATAAGTAACATCTCGAATAAAGACATAAGCATCATTATTTTGCTTCGTAGGGTTTAATGCTTTTTGTGCTGAATATTTTTTTTTGTTATAGAGACAGGATAATTCCATCAAGCTAACCTGCAAGGTATCAGCGACACGCGTTAAGGTTGAAATTCTTGCTTGTTGGACATCAGCATTCACTAAGCGATACCACGTTTGGCGTGAAATCCCTGCTTTGTTAGCGACACGGGTTGCTGAAAAATTTAGTCTATCAGCACGCTGCTGTAAAAATTGCGATAAGTCGATGGCGGACATAAGTAACACTCTCCCCAATTGAAGTGTAATGGTTTCATTTAACCCTTTGTTATTATTATTTTGGGTATTATTATTGTTAGTCATTGGTCTTGTAAAACTTATAAGAGGGTTTTACAGTCATTGCAATAAAAGCTATTTTGATTAATGTCCAAATAACATTATTGCAAACCAATGAAGTATTAGATAAAAATTTCTAATTAATTTAATCTAACGCTATTATAAGTAACAGGATAAAAATAGCAACAAAAGACTGCATGGTTAAAAACCATACAGATTAAAAGAATAACTTGTTAATTTTTAACATTATTTATTAGCTTACTTATAAGTGTCACATAGTTGTTACAAGCTTGGTTATTGTTAAAAAATAATAATGAAATATGCAATGATAATGATTTGTTTATTAATCACTTAATCATTTTATAATTATTTTTTATATAATTAATTATATTTTTTTATGACTAGTTCCACACCTGTTACATTTTCTCTGCCATTATAAAAAGCATGAAAGGGCTTGCAAATAATCAACAACAAAACAACGGGGGTTGTTTGTAGTAATACGGTTATCAAGCAAGGGATGCATATCTTATGGGCTGGAAAACCAGGCTCTTTCTGAAAATAAATAAACACTGGGGAATCGTTGAGTTTACTCACATGATGATGTGTTTATTTACCCTTAATACTTATAATTAAATAATTAGGAATGACCTATGAATATGAAAAAGAAACTCTTAGCCAGTGCTGTGATTGCACTTCTTTCAAGTGCTGTTTTTGCTGATGATGTGGATGATACTCAAGAAGTAACTATTACAGTGCCTGAAGTTGCCTTACTTGCTGTCAATGAAACTGCTGCGGCATCTTTTGCTTGTACGATTGCAGAAGATGCGGCAGGTACTAACTTTACTTGTGCTGGCACTAATGCTTCTGCTGTACCTTACGCTATTACTGCGAATCGTGCTGCTGATGCGTCGGGGGAAAGCCGTAAAATTACTGCGGTACTTGGTGCTACTCTGAGTACGACATGGGACTTTCAGGTAAATGCTGCGGCGGCGACAGGAGGTGGTACGACTGAAGGTGCCGTTTCTGTACTAGGAACAACCGCTGTAGATGTTGTAACAGCTATTGATAATGTTGCTGCTTCCGATGGGGCTATTACATATACATTAGCACCTACCGATTCAGATGTGGCAATGGAATATTCAGATGCAACTACTGGTGCTGTTGTTGTAACCTTTACTCTAAGTGATGATGCTTAGGCAATAGCTTTATTGTCAGTGAGAAGGTTATTTAATTTTAAAATAACCTTCTCACTATAGACTCGCATATAAATACTTTTCGTAGAGACGTTGCATCGAACGTCTTTGCCACAATAATAGTGAAATTTAATATGTGAACATCTATAAGTAGTTATTTTTTATCATTTTTTATATATTGGTTTTGATATGTTAAAGCTATCAGTATTTTTAACAACGCTAATGCTAAGCCTTCCCGTCTTTGCCATTAGTATTTCAACCACAGACTTTGATTATCCTACATTAAGTACCCTTACAACCGCAGGCGAATACTACGACACCTCATTTGAAAGCAGTTCATCGGCAGCGACCTTATCGATTAGTGCTGCGCCGGGAACACCCAGTGCTGACAATAGCGAATGTGGTGCAACCAATCCTGCATGGAAAATCAGTGCATGGTTAAGTACCTCGGTTACAGGACTGACCATACAAGTCAAACGGGTTGGTAATGGCTCGGGGGGTTCGCTAACAGGTGGGGATACTTATTTAACCTTAAATACTGCTGCACAGACTTTTTTCTGTGGGAGCGGTGATATTTCTAGCATTGGCTTACAATTCCAAGTCACAGACTTTAGTGAGGCTGATGGCAATGGAACGGATACATGGGCAATTCGTTATACGGTGGAAACATTATGACTTTACACACACAATCCCTCCCTTTTGGACGGATGTTTTTTTTATTTTTAAGCAGTTATTTATTAATCTTATCAAGTAGTACACAGGCTGCTGTTATGTTGTCAGGGGGCTTAACGCATCAATACAATGTCTCGGGTGGGCAACGTGTGAGTGGTGTGTTTCAATTACGCAATGCAGGCAATACCCCTGCCGAATTAAAACTGTATCAAGAAGATGCCGCACCGATAGGTGGCAACAAAGGCCATGGTCGTTCAAACAAAGGCTGGTTGCGCTTGAGTACCGATCGTTTAACACTCGCCCCAGGCGCAAGCCGCAAGGTGAGCTATACCCTGCAGATTCCCGCCAATGCGCAAAAAGGCACGTATTGGAGTTTGGTCATGTTAGAACCTGTGTCGAAAAAATCACGCGAATCACAAGCAAAGAAAAAACCACAAGATGAAAATTCCTTTACTGTCAGCGTGGAACAAAAAGTACGCTATGCGGTGAATATTATGACCCACCTTCAGGGCGGCAGTGCCAACTTAACGTTTTCAGCCCCTAAAGTCGAAAAAGATCAACAAGGGAAAAAAGTCTTTGCCATGGATATTCAAAATACAGGCAATCAATATGCACGCCCTGTCGTCACCATGGAAGTGTTTAATAAACAAGGTGAAGCGGTTAAAACCCTCAGTGGTGAAGCACGAGGCGTTTATCCTGCGGCAAAAAAACGTTTTACTGTGCCGCTAGCAGGCTTACGTCCAGGGGATTATAAAGTGCTATTTGTGGCTGAAGATAAAGACAGTGGCAGAACCTTTGGTGCAGACGTTAATTTAGCGGTTAAACCTTAATACTCTATTCCAACATTACCTATGCCATGGTCATGTTGGATTTTTTAAAATAAAAATAATGATCTGAATATTGATAGAAAGACAAAGGGGAGTACATTATTATGACGGGGTCTATTTATCCCCCCTTACGCTTATTACCCTTGAGTGCAGCTTGTTTGATGGCATTCTTAGGGATACATCCCGTTGCTTATGCAGCAGATGAAGTGGGGATTATCACGCAACAACGACAAGTCAATGTCAGTGGACGAGGCATTGCGACGTTACGCTTTGAAGTGGAAAATAAAACAGGGCAAACACAGGAATTCAATGAGACGGTTGATTTACCTCAAGGCTGGTTTTTATTATCAACGCCAGCACCCTTCTTATTACCCGCAGGCTCGCGGGATATTCGTTTAATATTTCTCTCTGTACCGCGCGGTATTGCCTCAGGTGAATACCCTATTCGTTATACCGTGAGTGCGAGCAATAACCGTAGTTTTAATGCCAGCGAAACGGCAAGAGTCAACGTCTTAGGGCGTTCAGGGCTTGCTTTAACACGTCTAGAAACACCGAGTAATTTATTGGCAGGTGAAGCGTATAAGGTTGTTTTTCAACTTAAAAACAAGGGTAACAACCCTGCAAACTATAGCTTATCCGTTAATGATGACGATGGTTATGTAGACAAAATAAGTCCTAAAAAACTCACCTTAAATGCAGGGGAAGCGGATACGATTACCGTTACGGGAAAGATCCCCAAATCATTAGGAGAAAGTGGTGCGCATCAGTTTATTCTAAGCGCTAAAGGCGGTGGCAAAATTGTCGAAGAACGTGTCACCATTCCACTGGTTGCCCGCCAACCAAAGGGATTAGGAAAATACCATAGCTTATACGGTTTGCTAACCTTGAGCCAAAGTGCAAGCAGCGGCAGCAATCAAACACAAGTTGAAGTCGCCTTACAAGGGGCAATTGACCGTCAAGGCGTACACAATATTTCGCTTAAATTTCGCAATGGACAATCGTCGAGTCAACGTAATAATGCGGATCAAAGCAACTATAATGTTGGCTATCAAAATAAAGAATGGAAAGTTCAAATAGGACATGCTGGTTTTTCTACAGGACGTTTAGCAGGCAACTCCATTGCAGGAATAGGCGCAGAAATACAATACAAGCCACTGAATAAGGACAAAAAAAATGCCTTACAACTAAGAGCTTTTAGTGCTGAAAGTCGTTCAGAAGCCACCAAAAAAGAAAAAGCAACAGGCATCATTGCACAATACCGTTTCAATGATTTGCAAGTAGACATAGGCGGTTCTTTATTAAACTACGCCGAAGAAGGCGAAGATAAAACCACGATTAGCAGCTTCAATGCAGGTTGGACAGGAGAATATCTTTCTATTAGAGGCGAGTTTGCTAATGACCAGCAAGCTTCGGCACGTTTTCTTGATATCACCTCGCAACTAGGCGATGTCGGGCTTGCTGCGAATCATTTACGCGGCGATACGGGGTTTAAAGGGGCGAATGAAGACATTGAAAATAATCAACTGGGTTTTAACTGGGCGATTAATGACCGCAATCGACTCGATATAACCGCCAGACAAAACCGCAGTAATTTAGCCAATGATCATACGCAAGCTATTTTAGCAACCGAAGAACAGCGGGTTAATTTCAGCCATCTTTTTGGTGATGAGCTTGCTATTGAATTAGCGGCTGCTTATATTTTACGTGATGAAAAAGATTTACGGGATAATCCAACCACGGATAAAACCACCCAATCACAGTCATTACGTTATCGACATAGTTTTGATACGGTTAATATCAGCGCAGAATGGGAGCAAGGCAGCCGCAATGATCGTATTAACGGTAATGGATCAGGTTCGAACAAACAATTAATACTGGACTGGAAACCTGCAAACGAATTAAACCTGAGTACCACTTATAGTATTAATGAAGGCCTTGAATCCAATAGCAGTAATCAATCGTTGGGCTTTCGTGGGGCTTATCGCTTTGATCGGCGTAGAAATATATCAGCCTTTTTACAGGAAACTCAAAACGACAATACAGGCATTACTAGCGATAGTTTTAATCTAAGCTATTCACATGAATTCCGTAATCGTCATCGCCTTCAATTGACAGCAAATTATACCAAAAGCAGTGGTAATGGGTCTGAGGGCTTTGATGATACTAATTGGAGACTACAATATTCCGTACCTTTGTCTGTACCTATTCGCCGCCGTGATGATATTGGTTCACTGCGTGGTAAGGCCTACTTTGCTACAACCGGTGAACCTGCTAAAAATGTCATTGTCGATCTTGATGGGCAATATGCGGTTACAGATCAGCAAGGAAAATTTCACTATCCTAATATTCTCGCTAAAGACTATGAGCTAGAAATTGATTCATCACGACTTGATGGCAGTGGTTATATTTTAGGTGAAAAAGGATCAGCACTCGCTGTTTCAGTCAATGCCAATCAAACCGAAAGGGTAAAACTTCAATTACAACAAGGCGCAAGTTTACAAGGTTCGTTATTAACCTTTGTTAAGGATGTTAAAAAAGCAATCCATTCAACGGCCAACGAGATACAAGCTGAGCTGATTGAAGGCGAGGGCTTAGCGGGTATTTTAATTGAGTTATGTGCTATGGATGAAACAGGTTGTACGGCAACTATTCAGCGACGTTTAACGGATAGTACAGGGAATTTTAATTTTTTAGGTATTGCTCCAGGTCAATGGCAATTAACCGTGGTTGATACCAAGAAAATCCCTAAGAATTTTCGGTTAGAAAAAAACAACTTTATGATTGATTTGCAGGCAGGTGATGGGGAAAAGCTGATAATAAAAGCCCTGCCAACAGAGCAAACCATAAAAAAACAAGGACCATCAGGTGGTTTTAATGTCAGTGGTTAACGAGTCATTTAAAGATAAAATAATGGGGTAATATAAAGTGAAACAAACTATTCGTTCGATAACATCAATCGGACTATTTTCGGGGCTGTGTATCGTAGCCGCTAATAATTATGCTGACACTGCCGAAGCAGGGCAGACTGTTTCGGTAAATGTGCCAAAAACATTGCTTCTTGCTATTCAGGATACCAATGCGTCGATTACTTACACTGCTCCAACGATAGCAGGTGAGTCTTTTTCATCAAAAAATAGTAATGGCAATAAAAATATTAAAGTAGCCATAACATCGAATATAGAAACAGCAAAACTCTATGCCAAGGCAACGGTAAATAACGGCCAACCTCTTTCTGCATTTAATCTTGAAATAGATATTGAAGGTGATGGTGGTATTTTAAATAATGAAATAACCTTATCTGATCAAGACCGTCTGTTTGCAAATGTTAGTCATCATGCTAGCGGTGTTTTAGCCGTCACTAAGAACAAACTAGATCTCTCTGGTGGTTTAGCTAATTCAAGTGCAATCCCCCCTTCTGGTCAGTATGATGTTGTTATTACTTATACCTTAAAGGAAAATTAATTTTATTAAAAAGTCAAATAGAGTGTCACTATTTTATAGATAATTTGATAAACGATTACAATAAATGAACCCTTCAAATAACACATGTTGTTTGAGGGTTATTTCAATTTATTTTTAATTAGATAACGTATAATTAATCCGAACAGGATAAGCAACCCGCAACGTCCCCGCATCAATATAAGGCTGCACCACCTCCTTACTCAATCCCTCAAGCGCTACCGATAACGCAATCGTTTTTTCCGCTACATTTGAAATATCGCCCACCACCACCTTTCCTTCTGTTTCACCCTTTTGAAAAACGGTTGTCTGTGTGCTTTGTTTTAATGGCTCACGCATGGTAATCACTAAACGTCCTGCTTCACCAAAATTGGGCGCGACAACATTCGCCATAATCTGCTTCGTCTCCGTAGCAGAAGCTGTATTGCTCGTAATCGAATAACGAAACGCTCCACTGCCTGAATAATAACCATCGTCACCCAAGGTTAAATCAATCGTTACCGCTTCAGGAATAGCCAGTAAATTAACCTCAGGAACACTGATTGATAGGGTTTGGGTTGCCGTGGCGGAGTCTGCCATGCTATTGGAGACGGCAACGCAAGAAGTAAAAATAAAACAAACGAACGCTAAACTCTGTTTCATGACATTATTCCTCTAGTGAAATGATATGGATATATTGACTTATAGCCTATGTCTCCTGATTGCTGGATTAATATCACGAGGCACGACTATGTAACACATCTGTAGATTCTCTGCCCTAGGGGGTTGGGCAAATATCGTATACGTTTGATACTTTAATGGATGTGTTTTAAAAGAACAGAATAAAGAGACCAACGCTATAGCGTAATAAAGTATCCCGCTGGGTTATTAATCTTACGCGTTTTCAGATTATGATTAAACACCAGTACCCGTTTTTTCTTTAGTTCGTTGTCGAGAACATTAAAGTAGCGATTACAGGCAAAAGACTGTTGGCGACTTATCAACTCACAACTAGCTTAGTTCTAGTGATAAAGTATCTCCCTTTTAAAGACGACTTAGGAGATACAACATGGAATGGTCAGAGGTCATAGATAATCCCTTCTTACAGAATTTACCTTTTAAAATTGAGATGGACAAATGGGGCAAAATTCTCATGAGTCCAGCAGGGAACAATCACGGAAATCTACAATATAAAGTAGGAAAAAAGCTTGATTTAGGTAAGAACTCAGGTGAAATAATCATTGAATGCTCTATTAAAACCCCTGAGGGGGTAAAGGTGGCAGACGTGGCCTGGGCTAGTGATGAGTTTATGGCTGAGCATGGTTTTAAAACGCCTTACAAAGTATCACCTGAAATCGTTGTTGAGGTAGTTAGTCCAAGTAACAGCAAAAAGGAAATGATGTTTAAAACGGAGCTTTATCTTAATCAAGGGGCTAGAGAAGTTTGGCTTGTTGACCAAAAAGGGGGAATCACTTTTTTTTCTACTGAGGGACAGCTTGAGAAATCAAAAGAGGTTTAGATGCTCATTGGGGAATTAATCCACGCCATTGGATGATGAGATTATCTCGATACCTGTGCGATAAGCTCCCCACACGCCTTTGGGATGAATTGCAGCAGGGCTATTATGGCTGGCATGTGGAGCATGAATAAATAAACTATTATTGAATAACAGCAATGACAGGCATTAATTTTTCACTTAATTTATCACCAAAAATACGATTCAGTGATTTTGAGGGATGCCCATCAAATTTATTGACAGTAAGAATTTCATGATCAATTTGCTCAATAATTTCTTGACGGTGGTTGTAAGTATTAAAACCTATTGATTGAGCTGCATTTTCAGCTTGATCATACCATTTTAAAAATTGTTGTAGATGCTTATCAGGCTTGGAATAGTGTGTTGGTTTGTCTTTATGGGTTCCCTGATTTAAAACCGCAAAGAAAGGGGCAGGAAGATCAAGTTTATCCGATAGGTTTTTAATAGCTTGTAAAGCCTGAATAAAGTCTTGCCATTCTTTTGACGTGGGCTCATAAGTGCGCTGTAAAGCCGTTTGCCACACAGGAATTTTTCCTATACGGATTAATGATCCATAGTATAAATGGTAAATTTGTTGTGCTGTATAGTTGAGTTTTAAACGTACTAGCACTTTATTACTAAAAGTAACTAACTGACCAAGAAAAGACGTTTGATACTTTTCATATTCGACACTCCAATCTTGCCCTTTAGGTTGAGGATCATTAAAACAAAAAGCAATGAGAATTAAGTCAGGACTAAGCGTTTTATGATGCTGAAATAAATCATCACGTTCTTTAGTCGTTGGATAACCTGACACACCAAAATTTAACACTTCAATTTTTTTATCAGGAAATTGAAGCGCTAATTTTTTCTCAGCAATAGCGGTATAACGTTCCTGCTCAGCTAATCCGACCCCCCATGTTAGGGAGTCCCCAAACACCACAATACGAAAGACATCATCAGGCTTTGGAGTTGTAATCTCCCGTTCTCGATACCCAAGTTGATTATTTTCAATTTCATGTCCCCATGTATATTCCTCTGTTGTCCAACTATTTTTCATATCAGAAAAAGGACTAAAAAAGAATTCAAAGAGATACAATAAGATTAATAGAATAAAACCATTAATCAATAAAATTTTAATAATAGTTTTAATCGTATCTTTAATAGAATTTTTCATATAAATATTATTAAGTCATATACAAAGAATGGTTTTATTTTGAGTGATATTTAGGCACTTAAAATAATGTATAGATAAATGGCGCAATAGCAGAGCCTTGTGATAGTGTAATCAATGCACCAAGGAGCAATAAAACAATAATAATAGGGGCTAACCAAAACTTCTTTCGGGTTATCATAAACCCCCATAAATCTTTTATTAAATCTAACATTAGTAAAGTTTCTCCATATGGCTTTTGTCTTGTTTCTTACTTTCTTTCCAACAAGAAGGTGCTGATTTTTTGTTAAATTGCCTATCCATTGCATCTTTCCCTAATACTTTCAATAATAATGAAATCGGGAAAAAAATAATGAAGAACACAATAATAAGAATAAGTTTTGTATTAAACAACCCAATATAATGACCAAAAATCATCCAAGGCGTATAAATAAATGACAAGGTATTGGGCAATAGCAATGCTAGGCCCGCTAAAACAGTCGCTAAACCCCATGGCCAAATAGGAATAGTGAAGGTTAACGCCCAAGGAAAAAAGAGTCCAAATAATAAGGCGATAATAGTCGCCATAATGAGACCAAATTTGCGATAACCTGCTTTATCTAAGGGTTCTATCTTTATTGTCATATCAATCTTCCTTAATCTAATTCAAATTCATCTTTCCATGCATCATCATTTTCTCGTTTAGGCTGGTCACTTTTCGCGAGCAGAACATTTCCAAGGGCTAGATAATCCATTTCAGTACGCATAAAACAACGATACGCATCTTCAGGCGTACAAACAATCGGTTCACCACGCACATTAAAAGAGGTATTAATCAATACTGGACAAGCCGTTAATTTTTCAAATTCGGTCAACAACTCCCAGTATTTTCGATTCGTCTCTTTATGCACGGTTTGTAATCGTGCTGAATAATCAACGTGAGTAATGGCAGGAATCTGTGATCGAGGGATATTAAGCTTATCGAGTCCAAACGGTTGTTTTTGTTCTTCAGACATACGAATTTTTTTATCGTCTTTAATAGAAGCAACCATCAGCATATAAGGGCTAACACCTTCAAAGTCGAACCACTCTGAAACATTTTCTGCTTTAATAGAAGGAGCAAAAGGTCTAAATGATTCTCGATATTTGATTTTAAGATTCATGGTTTTTTGCATTTTTTCACTGCGTGGATCACCAATAATAGAACGTCCTCCTAAGGCGCGGGGGCCAAATTCCATTCTGCCTTGAAACCAACCAATAACATGTTCGGTCGCGAGGTATCCAGCAACAGTTGAAAGCAGTTTCTGCTCATCAAGTACTTGATAGGAAGCATTTACCTTTTCTAAGTAATCCGTAATTTCCGTGGTTAAAAATGTCGAACCGAGATAGGAGCCTGTCATTGCATCCGTTTTTCCATCTAGGTGAGAGGCTCGTTCATTATCAAGATACTCGTACCAAATGGATAATGCTCCGCCTATTGCCCCTCCTGCATCACCAGCCGCAGGTTGAATCCAGATATTGTCAAATATTTTTGCTTGATGTAATTTTCCATTTGCCACACAATTTAAAGCAACACCTCCTGCTAAACAAAGATTATCAACCTTTAACGTATCTTTAACGGATCGAGCAATTTTTAAAACCGTTTCTTCAGTCACAACTTGAATTGAGCGAGCAATATCCATTTCTTTTTGGGTAATAGCCGCTTCACTAACACGAGGTGGGCCACCAAAAAGGTGTGCAAACTTATCGTTTGTCATGGTGAGCCCTGTTGCATAGTTAAAATAGTCCATATTCAATTGAAAACTACCGTCTGGCTTGACATCAATTAAGTGTTGATAAATAAGATCAACATATTTTGGCTCTCCATAAGGGGCTAATCCCATGAGTTTATATTCGCCAGAATTGACGCGAAAGCCTGTGTAGTAAGTAAAAGCAGAATAAAGTAATCCCAAAGAATGGGGAAAATTAATTTCCCAAAGCGGATCAAGTTGATTATCTTTTCCTAACCAAACGGACGTTGTTGCCCACTCTCCAACACCATCAATACACAGTACTGCGGCTTCCTTATAAGGCGATGGGAAAAAAGCGGAAGCGGCATGAGCTTGGTGATGCTCGGTAAACATCAGTTGTGGTAGGTTTTTTTTATCAAGCCCAGACAATGCGGATAATTCACGTTTAAGTGTTTCTTTTAGAAATAATTTTTCTTTTAACCAAATAGGCATTGCAAGCAGAAAAGAACGCAGTCCACGTGGAGCATAGGCAAGGTAGGTTTCTAATAAACGTTCAAATTTTACGAGGGGTTTGTCGTAAAAAACAAAATAATCAATATCGTCTAAATGGAGGTCAGACGCTGCTAAAACATATTGGATTGCTTTAACAGGAAAACGTGGATCATGTTTTTTACGTGTAAAACGCTCTTCTTGGGCTGCTGCTACAATTTTTCCATCAATCACTAAAGCAGCAGCGCTATCATGGTAATAAGCTGAAATACCAATTATTTTCATAAAAATCCATTTTTGAATTGATCAAAACATATTCTAGAATATGATCGAAAACGTAACGCCACTAAAAACCTCCTGTTTCAGCGGTATGCGTTACTAGTTAGTGAGGTAAGCATAGTCTATTTACTTCAACGTATCAGCAAACATCGCATACGCCTCTTCTATTTCCCCGCCCATCTGTTTTGCCAGTGTCTCAATATCCATCTGTTGCAAGTCGGCGTTTTGTTGCAACCATGAAAAATCACTCCACCGTTCAAGACGATCTGCTTTTGCTTTCGCTACGGCTTGTTGCTTAGGTGTTGGCGGTTTGCGAACCACGGCTTCAGGTGGCACAGTTAAGCCGTCGTCTGCGGCTGATTTTGCAAGGGTAATAAAGTATCCCGCTGGGT
>CAYNGN010000014.1:0-534 GCA_964396615.1 uncultured Thiothrix sp.
GGAATATGGGGTGGCTCTTTATTCCATGGACTTATTTGGTCTTAGTGGGGGCAAGTAATGCGGTTAATCTCACTGATGGTCTTGATGGTTTAGCTATTATGCCAACGATATTAGTGGCAGGTGGTTTGGCTGTTTTTGTTTATGTCAGTGGTCATGTACGTTTTGCTGATTATTTAGGCATTTCTTATATCCACGATGTCGGTGAAGTTGTTGTTTTTTGTACGGCCATTTTTGGTGCAGGCTTAGGTTTTTTATGGTTTAACAGTTATCCCGCACAGGTATTTATGGGCGATGTTGGCTCATTATCATTAGGTGCGGCATTAGGAATTATTGCGGTTGTGGTAAGACAGGAGTTGGTATTGGCTATTATGGGCGGTATCTTTGTCTTGGAAACAGTCTCTGTTATTTTGCAAGTGGCTTCATTTAAAATGACGGGAAGGCGAATTTTTAGAATGGCGCCGATTCATCATCATTTTGAACTCAAAGGATGGGCTGAGCCGAAGGTTATTGTGCGGTTTTGGATTATTACGGTGG
>CAYNGN010000014.1:568-14362 GCA_964396615.1 uncultured Thiothrix sp.
TGAAGGTACGTTAAATTGGCTTCTGTGGATAAACAGCCTAAGAAATGGGACACACTGATAGTCGGGTTAGGGATGACTGGATTATCGGTAGCGCATTATATGCGTGACAGGGGTGTTGCTTTTGCTGTGACCGATAGTCGTGAAAACCCACCTGAAAAAAGAGAGTTAGAACAGAGTTGCCCCGATGTCCCCGTCTTTTTCGGTGCTTTTTCAACAGAGGTATTTAATCAAGCGCGTCAGTTAATTGTAAGTCCTGGTCTTTCAGTAGCAACCCATGAGATAGAAGCAGCACATGCAAATGGTGCGGAAATACTGGGCGATATTGAGTTATTTGTTAGGGCTGTGCAGCAGCCTATTATTGCGATTACGGGTTCTAATGGTAAAACCACGGTGACTACACTCGTTACACTCATGGCAGAAACGTCTGGTAAGCGTGTTGCTGCGGGTGGTAATGTGGGAATTCCAGTATTGGATTTGCTAAAACAAGAAGCCGCTGAACTGTATGTTTTAGAGTTATCTAGTTTTCAGCTCGAAACGACCAATTCTATGCAAGCAGAGTCAGCCGTTATCTTAAATATTAGTGCTGATCATCTTGATCGTTATGAGGGTATTGAAGGTTATGCTGCTGCTAAAGCACGTATCTATGATCAATGTAAAGTTGCTATTGTTAATCGTGATGACCCAAGTGCGTGTCGTTTAGCAGGTGCAAGACCAACCGTGAGTTTTGGTCTGAATGAACCGCCTACTGAGCAAGATCTGGGTTTGATAGAGGATGAGGGTGTGTTGTGGTTTGCCAAAGGTAAAACATTATTATTGTCAACACAGGCAATGAAGGTAACAGGTGAACATAATATAGCCAATGCGTTAGCAGCCCTAGCACTAGGTGAGCAAGCAGGTTTGCCAATGGCAGGTATGTTACAAGCTATTGGTGACTTTAAGGGCGTTAGGCATCGGTCAGAATGGGTGACGAAGATTAATCAAGTTAATTGGTATAACGATTCAAAAGGCACTAATGTAGGCGCGACCTTAGCAGCCCTAAAAGGCATGCCGCGAAAAACGGTATTAATTGCAGGTGGGCAAGGAAAAGGTTCAGACTTTACCCCACTTAAACAAGCTGTAGAAGAAAAAGCAAGAGCAGTGATTTTATTCGGTGAAGAGGCAAAAAAAATAGCAACATCATTGGCAGGGTTTAATCACATATTCTTTGTCAAGGATATGCAAGAAGCGGTGGAAATGGCTGAAAAACTAGCACAAAAGCACGATAATGTTTTGCTATCGCCTGCCTGTGCCAGTTTTGATATGTATGCAAACTTTGAAGAGCGGGGCGATGATTTTGTCAATAGAGTGAGGCAATTAGTAATTTAATGAAGATAAATACGACACAAAAACTAGCATCATGGAGTTCTTATTTGGATAAGGAACTGCTGACGGTTGTGTTGTTGTTACTGGGGTTAGGCTTTGTTGTGATGACCTCCGCTTCGGTTGCTATTAGTGAGCGGGCTCATTCTACACCTAGCTATTTTATGGATCGACAGTTGCTCTTTATTGGTATGGGATTTGTGCTAGCTTTGATTACCTATCAAATAAGGATGAGTTATTGGCAATCACTAGGCGTGGGGTTAATTCCTGTTATTTTTGCCTTACTCGTTATTGTACTCATACCTGGGGTAGGCAAAGAGATTAATGGTAGTAGCCGTTGGATAGCTGTAGGAAGTATGAACATCCAAGTATCTGAATTAGCGAAATTGGTTATCTTTTTATACCTTGCTGGTTATATGGTACGTCATGATAAAAAATTGATGACATCCTCCTATAAGCCAATGCTTATGCCCTTGCTAGTGCTGGCGCTATTTGGAACATTATTATTGTTAGAGCCTGATTTTGGTACCGTTGTTGTTGTGTTTGCAACAGGGTTAGCAATGTTATTTTTAGGTGGGGTTAGGCTTATACAACTTGCCGTATTGTTGTTGGTGATTATCGTCCTGATGATTCCTTTATTGATGATGGGATACCGTGGCGATCGGGTTATGTCTTTTTTTGATCCATGGAAAGATTCAACGGGGACAGGTTACCAAGTAACGAATGCGCTCATGGCTATTGGGGATGGTGGTTGGTTTGGTTCAGGTCTTGGTGGCAGTGTTCAAAAGCAGTTTTATTTACCTGAAGCACATAATGACTTTATCTTTGCTGTTCTTGCTGATGAACTTGGCTTTATTGGTATTACCATTACGCTGGGTTTATTTGGCTGGTTAGTTCAGCGCGCTTTTGTTATTGGTTTTAAAGCCGATAAAGCACAACAGTACTATGGCGCTTATGTTGCTTATGCCCTTGGTTTTTGGATGGGCTTTCAAGCACTGTTTCACATTGGGGTAAACCTCGCTGTTTTGCCACCTAAAGGGCTAACATTGCCGTTTATGAGTTATGGTGGTAGTAGCATGTTGGTTAGTTTAATTGCAATGGGGGTGTTAATGCGTGTACACACAGAAACTGAAATGAAGTTAAGAGGTGTTCCCATCGAGAAAGCTCCCCCTAAAAAAACACGACGACGAACAACGAAAAAAATATTGAAAAAAGCACCAAAAAAAATAGCCAAAAAAGCAACAAAGAAAACACTAAAAGCACAACCTCAAGCGCGTCGCCAACGGAGGGTGAATGTCTGACTTTGAAGAAAATCAACCTATTTTAATTACTGCAGGTGGAACAGGAGGGCATGTTTACCCTGGACTAGCTGTGGCTCGTGCATTACTTGCGCATGATATTCCTGTTGTGTGGATGGGAACAGAAAAAGGTATTGAAGCACGAGTAATACCTGAAGCAGGTATTCCGATTTCGTATTTAAGTGTGGCTGGTTTGCGAGGTAAAGGCGTTGCTGCATGGTTACTTGCACCCTTTCGTCTTACAAAAGCACTCATACAGTCAGTACTGATTATGCGTAAGCATCGTCCTGCGGCAGTCTTAGGTATGGGGGGATTTGTAGCAGGTCCTGGTGGCTTAATCGCTTCATTGATGGGAATTCCTGTCATTATTCATGAGCAAAATGCTATTGCTGGTTTAACCAATAAGTTACTGAAGAGCTTTTCAGAAGAAGTGCTTGAAGGTTTTCCTGATACCTTTGCGGATGCTGTGGATGCAATGCCAACAGGGAATCCTGTACGTGTTGATATTGCTGCTATTGATGAACCTGCTGCTCGTCTTTCGGGGAGAGAAAACCAAGCATTTCACTTGCTCGTTGTTGGTGGAAGCTTAGGTGCTAAAGCCTTGAATGAGATTGTGCCACGTGCGCTATCAGCTTTACCAAAAAAAATGGTGGTTGATGTTGTGCATCAGTCGGGTGAGGCAACGCTCAAGTTAGCCCAAAAAACGTATGAAGCAACGGCTGTTGAAGCGCATGTTGTGCCCTTTATCGAAGACATGGCGGGTGCATACGAGTGGGCTGATTTAATTATTTGCCGTTCAGGTGCGCTGACGATTGCTGAAGTATCTGCAGCAGGGCTTGCCTCTATCTTAGTGCCATTCCCTTATGCTGTTGATGACCATCAAACGGCTAATGCGCATTATTTGGCAGAAAATGGCGCAGCTATTTTAGCCAAGCAAGCAGAGTTAAAGCCAGAGGATTTGGCCAATGTTTTAAGTGCATTGATTGGTAATCGTGAGCAGTTATTGCAAATGAGTGAAAAGGCTCGTGCTTTAGCAAAGCCTAATGCAACACAAGCGGTTGCTGCTATTTGTGCAGATTACGCAGGTTATGATTTCCCCGATGTGCCTGGTTATGAATATGAAGAAGACGAGAATGAGGGGAAAATATGAAAACAGGCTATGACTTCGCGCGTAAAAGAATAAAGAAAGTCCATTTTGTTGGCATTGGTGGTGCTGGCATGGGAGGAATTGCTGAAGTTGTCGCTAACCTTGGGTATAAAGTAAGTGGTTCTGATATTAGTGAGAATGCAATGACGGAGCGCTTGGTGAGCCTTGGTGTTGAAGTGGTCATTGGTCATACCGCCGATAATGTTACTGATGTCGATGTGGTGGTTATTTCCTCTGCGGTAGGTGCCGATAATGTTGAAGTTGTGGTAGCACATAATAATATGATTCCCGTTATCCCACGTGCGGAAATGTTAGCAGAATTGATGCGATTTCGATATGGTATTGCCATTGCGGGTACGCATGGCAAAACGACAACGACCTCGTTGGTGACCAGTATTTTAGATAAAACAGGTCTTGATCCAACCTATGTTATTGGCGGTAAGTTGACTAGCTCGGCGAGTAATTCTTACCTTGGCAAAGGTGAGTACCTGGTCGCTGAGGCTGATGAGAGTGATGCGTCGTTTTTATTATTACAACCGATGATTTCGGTGGTGACCAATATTGATGCTGATCATTTATCAACTTATGATGGTGATTTTGAGTAGTTAAAAGATGCATTTGTTGAATTTTTACAGCATTTGCCTTTTTATGGACTTGCCGTGTTGTGTACTGATGATGAGCATGTACGGAGTATTTTGCCTCGTGTGAGTAGGACCGTCGTGACCTATGGCATTCATCATGAAGCTGATATTCGTGCTGAAAATGTTTATTTTGACGGTGCAAAAAGCTATTTCACCTTACGTTGTTGCAAAGACGGACGCTCATTGGAAATTTGTTTGAATATGCCAGGTGAGCATAATGTGTTGAATGCACTTGCCGCAATTGCAATTGCAGTGGAACTTGATGTACCTGATATTGTTATTCAAAATGCACTGAATGAGTTTCAAGGTGTTGGGCGGCGTTTTACACAATATGGTGATATAGCGCTTGCTAATAATGGGAGTATGACGGTGGTTGATGATTATGGTCATCACCCAACAGAAATGACAGCAACACTAAAAGCGATGCGTAGTGCATGGCCTGATAAACGTTTAGTGGTTGTTTTTCAGCCACATCGTTATACACGAACAAGAGATTTATTTGAAGATTTGGCGCAAGTATTGTCAGAACCAGATGTTTTATTACTGATGGATGTGTATGCAGCCTCTGAAGAGCCTATTGCAGGTGCTGATGGGCGTTCACTGGCTGCAGCTGTACGTATGCGCGGTAAAGTCAATCCGATTTTTGTATCTGATACAGAGGATGTGGTCGATACGCTAAAAGCTGTCGTACAGGATGGCGATATGCTATTAACGCTAGGGGCTGGCAGTGTTGGACGGATTGCTGCTAGTTTGTCTGAAAAAATGCGGGGGTAATATGGCACAAGATATAGGAAAAGTAGCGGTCTTGATGGGCGGGTGGTCAGCAGAGCGTGATGTTTCATTGAAGAGTGGTTCAGCAGTGTTAGCCGCGTTAACGAATGCAGGTGTTGATGCACATGGCGTTGATGTTGGACGTGATATTGCGAATGTATTAACTAAAGGTCAGTTTGATTGTGCGTTTAATATGGTGCATGGTCGTGGTGGCGAAGATGGCGTATTACAAGGTGTATTAGAAACCTTGCAGCTTCCTTATACAGGCTGTGGCATCTTAGCATCAGCTATTAGTATGGATAAGTTGGTGACTAAGCGTATGTGGCAAGCAGTGGGATTGCCAACGGCAAAATACCAACTATTAACCGCGGATAGTGATTTTGATGCAGTGGTTGATGAATTAGGTTTACCATTGATCGTGAAGCCTGCATTGGAAGGTTCTAGTATTGGAATGAGTAAGGTTGAACAAAAGCAAGCCTTACAAGCAGCGTATGAACTTGCAGCTCCTTATGGTGAAGTCTTTGTTGAAGAATGGTTAAGTGGCGATGAATTCACCGTTGCTTTACTTGATGGAGAGGTTTTACCACCAATACGTTTAGAAGTGCAAAGTGCTTTTTATGATTATGAGGCGAAGTATCAGTCAAATGATACCCAGTATCATTGCCCTTGTGGTTTGAATGCTGCGGAAGAAACAGCATTGAAACAGTTGGCTAAGCAAGCTTTTAATACGGTACAAGGTAAAGGTTGGGGACGTGTCGATGTGATGCAAAATACTCAGGGGGATTTTGTATTGATTGAGGTGAATACGGTACCTGGTATGACGGATCATAGTTTAGTCCCAATGGCGGCAAAAGCGATTGGTTTGAGTTTTGAACAATTAGTGGTTCGTATCGTGGAGACAATAGGTTCAACGTGATGTCATGGTAGCAAAGAAACGCAATACACGAAAAATAGTGAAGCGCCGTGTGGTAAGCAATACGGCAAAAAAACATAATACGCGTAAAACGAGAACACCCGTGCGAAATAGTAAGGCTAGTGCGTTTTTTGCTCATTATACGCGGTGGTTAGTGTTTTTATTGTTACCCTTAACCCTATTGTTGTTGATTTGGAGTATTAACTATTGGTTGAGTAATCCGAGTAACTTAGTGATACAGCGCGTTCAGGTTGATGGAGACTTTAACTATGCTGATCGAGAAAAAGTAAGTGCTATTATTCGTCCCTTTATAAATACCAATTTGCATTTGCTTGATATGCAAGCTCTAGAAGCTGAATTGGAGTTTGAACCTTGGGTTCGCTCTGTTGCCATTACCAAGGTGTGGCCTGATAAAGTTTGGATTGAAGTTGTCGAACAGGTTCCGATTGCGTTTTGGGGAGATGATCGTTTACTGAATAGTTATGGTGATATTTTCGATGCCAGTTTACCTGAGAAAAGAGGCGAAATCCCCGTACTTTTTCATCCTGATAATCAAGGTGCAGCAATGATAAAAAAGTATGTCAATGTACAGAAATGGCTGAAGGCATTACCACAAAATATTGGTATCAGTGAGTTTATAGAAGATGCGCGTGGCGCATGGCGGCTTAAATTGACCAATGGTTTAGTGGTTGAAGTGGGTAATGCTGATCACAAAAAACGGTTAAAGCGTTTTGTAGTGGGCTATACCCGTGTGCTGTTAACGGAGGCGAATAAACTGCGTAAAGTTGATTTACGTTATAGTAATGGATTTGCTGTGAGTTGGAAATGATTTTGTAATTGACTTATAAAAAAACTTTATATTAATTATAGTGTTATTGTTAGTTTGGATTTATAATAAATTAATTTTTTATAGTGATATATTTTTATTATAAATGGAAGGCTATGTTCTTCAATTTTTAATGAATAGTTAAGTGTTTTACCAGTGAAATACTTAAGCATGAGCAGAATGATTCATGCTTTACGGAGAAATAAATGTCGAGTTCATACTCTGAAAATATGATTGTTGCTCTAGATATCGGTACATCCAAGGTTGTCGCTCTTGTCGGTGAGGTAAATGAGAATGGCAAATTGGATGTGATTGGTATTGGAAAACATCCCTCCAGAGGTATGAAAAAAGGCGTTGTGGTCAACATTGATGCCACGATTGATGCTATTCAGCGTGCTGTTGAAGAAGCAGAGCTGATGGCTGGCGTTAATATTCAAACGGTTTATGCAGGGATCGCAGGTAGTCATATTCGTAGTATGAATTCGCACGGTGTAGTCGCGATTAAGGAAAAAGAAGTTGCGGTAATGGATGTTGAACGGGTAATGGATTCTGCAAGAGCAATTGCAATTCCTGCTGATCAGCGAATATTACACGTATTACCACAAGAATTTATTATTGATGATCAAGGTGATATTCGTGAGCCTATTGGCATGTCAGGGGTACGTCTTGAGGCGAATGTACATATTGTAACGAGTGCACAAAGTGCGGCACAGAATATTGTTAAATGTGTTGAGCGTTGTGGTTTAGATGTTGATGATGTGATTCTTGAACAAGTGGCTTCTAGCTATGCGGTATTACAAGATGATGAGCGAGAATTAGGTGTTTGTATTGTTGATATTGGTGGTGGTACGAGTGATATTGCCGTTTACCTCAATGGTGCAATCCATCATACCGCTGTTATACCTGTTGCAGGTGATCAAGTAACGAATGATATTGCAGTGGCGATTAGAACCCCAACGGTTCATGCAGAAAAAATTAAAATAGAGCATGGTTCTGCGCTGCGTCAATTGGTGGAAGACTACGAAATTGAAGTACCAGGAGTTGGTGAAAGAGAGGCGCGCACCATGTCAAGTCAAACGTTGGCATCAGTGATTGAACCGCGTTATGAAGAATTGTTTTTGATGGTTTTAGATGAATTACGTCGTAGTGGCTATGAAAGCCGTATTGGCGCAGGGGTTGTACTAACGGGAGGGTCAGCTTGTATGCAGGGTGTGGTTGAATTGGCAGAAGAGGTTTTTCATATGCCCGTTCGTGTCGGTGTTCCACGTGATTTGGGTGGGCTAAAAGGAGAAGTAGAAAATCCGATGCATTCTACAGGGGTAGGTTTGTTGTTGTATGGTAGTGCGCAGCAAGCTTATGGAACAAGGCGGTCTTTCAATGTCTCTTCTGAGACATTATGGGAAAGAATGAAGGGCTGGTTTAACGGTAACCTGTGATATGACAGATATTTATATAAAGTATAGTGTTATCATAGCGGGTTAATAAATATGTCATCATGAAATATCATCATGTTAGGCATGGATTTTAAAAAGTTAAAATCATACGAATTTGGAGAAGGTCATGTTTGAATTAATGGATACAGAGGAACGTAACGCTAGTATCAAGGTTATTGGTGTTGGTGGTGGGGGCGGTAATGCAGTAAAAAATATGCTTGAATCAGGTATTGAAGGTGTTGACTTTCTATGTGCGAATACTGATGCACAGGCGCTACAAGGAACAGGTGTAGAAATTTTATTGCAATTGGGTAATGCATTAACTAAGGGCTTAGGTGCGGGTGCTAACCCAGAAGTTGGTCGTGAATCTGCTTTAGAAGACCGTGAAACGATCAAAGAGCTTATTATGGGCACTGATATGTTGTTTATCACTGCTGGAATGGGAGGCGGAACAGGAACAGGAGCTGCTCCTGTTGTTGCTGAAATGGCAAAAGAGCTGGGTATATTGACAGTCGCTGTTGTCACTAAGCCATTTCCATTTGAAGGGCCAAAGAGGATGAGAGTTGCTGAGGCTGGAATTGCTGAGTTACGTAAACATGTTGACTCATTGATTACTATTCCTAATGAAAAACTCCTTACCTCTCTGGGTAAAAACATTACTTTACTTGATGCGTTTAAAGCAGCAAATGATGTATTACTTGGTGCTGTGCAAGGTATTGCTGAGTTAATTACCAACCCTGGTTTAATCAACGTTGACTTTGCGGATGTACGTACCGTTATGACGGACATGGGTGTGTCTATGATGGGGACTGGTGTGGCTCGTGGTGAAGAGCGGGCAACTAAGGCAGCACAAGCGGCTATTTCTAGTCCTCTGTTGGATGATATTAATCTTAAAGGTGCACACGGTATCTTGGTTAATATTACAGGTGGTCTTGATATGGGCATTCATGAGTTTGATGAAGTCGGTGAAATTGTACGTAACTTTGCTTCTGATGATGCAACTGTTGTGGTTGGTAATGTGGTTGACCCTGAAATGAATGAAGAAATTCGTGTTACCTTGGTTGCTACAGGTCTTGATATGCCAAGCAAAAATGAGGAGAAAAAACCAGCTGTAGGGGGACGACGTGCTCATCTTCGTTCAGTTGCTTTAGAAGAACCACAGAAAGTTGTTGTAGGTGGTGATGCACCTGTTGGTGGACATCGTGGCTATGATGACAAAAGTGATAAACAAAGTAGTAGTAAATCAAGTTACTTGGATATCCCTGCTTTCTTAAGAAACCAAGCAGACTAGTATGGTTATATTCCTAATCAGTCATAAAATATGGCAAAGAAATAGGTTTATTACCACTATTATCAAGAAAATGACCAAATATAGTGTCACTCCCCTTCCTTTAGGCAGGGGATATAGGATTTTGTAGACATATGCATGTTTAGTATTTTGTCTTTTCGTAAAGTATGCTTTAACAATGCGATACGCAATAGATAAGCTATATTGAGGGTAGGGAACAAAAACTCAAAGAAGATGTGTCACTTGCATTTTTTTGATGAGTAACTATTTTAATTGGGCTGCTACAGTGGTAGCAAAGGCTTTATTTGAGCCTTCTGAATAGCAAATGACCATTTGGTGTCTTAGTAACGTGCTATTCTTTTCATAAATGTAAACAAAGTATGCTATTGCTGATAATACTAATAAACCTAATATAAATGGAACTTTGTTGTTTAGGGGTAATTTATGCAAAAACAACGAACATTGAAATCAAGTATAGAAACGGCAGGCATTGGTTTGCATTCGGGCAAAAAAGTCAAAATTGTGTTGCATCCCGCAGCCGAGAATACAGGGTTTGTCTTTAGACGTATTGACTTAGATCCCGTGGTGGAAATTAAGGTAACACCACAAAGAGTGGGGCAAAGCATTTTATGTACACGCCTTGAACAAGGCGATGTCACGATTTCAACCATTGAGCATTTATTTTCAGCACTGGCTGGTTTAGGTATTGATAACCTTATTATTGATATTGATGCTGAAGAAATTCCTATTATGGATGGCAGTGCGTCCCCTTTTGTTTTTCTTATTCAATCCGCAGGTATTCAACTGCAGGATGCTGCAAAAAAATATATAAAAATAAAGCGTTCTGTAAAAGTAGAAAAGGGAGATGCTTATGCAAGCTTTGAACCAGCTGATAGTTTTATTGTTAATTTTGAAATTGACTTTAATCATCCTACCATTAAAAATACTGGGCAAAAATTAAAAATTAACCTTTCAAAGCAATCGTATACAACAGAAATTGGTCGAGCTAGAACCTTTGGTTTTATTCGTGACTTTGAGATATTACGTTCTAATAACTTGATTCTAGGGGGTAACTTAAGTAATGCCGTTGTGCTTGATGAATTTAATATGTTAAACAGTAGCTTACGTTATGATAATGAGTTTGTGAAGCATAAAATACTGGATGCGATTGGTGATTTATATACCTTGGGGTATTCTATTATTGGTCAATACAATGGCTATAAATCAGGCCATGCGATCAATAATATGTTGTTATTAGAATTATTAAAGCATGAGGATGCTTGGGAGTTGGTCACTTCAAGTGAAGAATATCAAGCACCGATTGCTTTTGACCCTGCTGTTTTTTCGGTATGACGTTTGGTATCCTTTTGAATCCTAGCAGGCTGGATTGTTAATCAGCAAATGAAGAATGTCTTTTAACGTCGACTATTTTTTTTTGCGATAGAAATAATCTGTTCTTGTAATTCCTTATCCTCAATCTCTTGTGCAATAGAAATCATTATTTTTGCACTCTTTGCTGTTATCTTACGGCTTTGTTTCTTTTTTCTTGGTGGGCTTGGTGCTGGCATTGTCATCCTAATGGTAATTTTTCCAATAGTAATATTAAGCTGTTGCTGGAAGTAAGAGATAATTCTTTGTTGTTCTAAGCGTAGTTGTGTTGCGAGAATGCTGTCATCGGTCAAAAGTGTTAGTTGACTCATCTCCATAACGGCCCAAATATTATGATTTTCTTTTGGTAATGATAGGGCTTTATAGACTGCTTGTGACAGGTTATCCACATGCCTTAACCTTTCAGCCAGATTACCGTCTACAAATTTTTTTACCTTGTTCATCCTGTGTATTGTGCCTAAGTATGATATGGGAATAATTATTTTTTATGATAACAAAAACAATATTGAATTATTGGTGGCGGGTGAAATTTAAGTAATGAAAATAATATGTACAAGTCACGATGGTATTCGTCGAGTCACTTTTTCTCTTAATGTGGGATTACATCTTGTACTTCCGTCTTTATTCCTTGCTCTATGTATGGCAGGGATTCTTTTTTATCAGACTAAATATGCCAAGCCTATTGAAGTAACGCAAGGGAATAACCTAGCAAATGCTCAAATAAGTGACCAAACAAGTGGCGAAGTGAATAGGTCTGATCCAGATAATCAGTTAGGGATTGTTGATGCTCTTCAAGCTTATGAGAATGGATTTATTGAGCTGGATCTTTTGGCGCGTCGAGTGGGAATTTTAGAAGCGGAGTCACTACGCTTAAATGCCTTTAGTTCACGTATTGTTACCATAGCAAAGTTAGATCCTGAAGAATTTTCATTTGATGCTAAACCCTCATTAGGCGGCAGATCAGTGAATGATGTAAGTACAATGAAAGTGAAGCTTCCTGAAACAACTTCAACTGAGTTGATGGGTACGATTCGCCTATTAGAAACAGAACTAAAGGAACAACGAAATCGACTAAAAAAAATGACGGATGTATTACAGGGTCGTATTCTAAAACATAATGAAGCAGCTCCTACAGGAAGACCCGTTATGTATGGCTATATATCGTCCTTATATGGTATGCGACGCGATCCCTTTACAGGTAAGTACCGCATGCATCAAGGCATTGATTTTGCAGCTAAAATAGGAACTAAAGTACTTGCTATTGGTGGTGGGGTGATCTCTTTTTCTGGAAAAAAAGGTGCATATGGTAATGTTGTTGAGGTGACACATGGAAAAGGTGTCGTTAGTCGTTATGCACACCTAAGCAAGATGTTGGTTAATGTAGGAGAGCGTGTGGCCAAAGGAAATACTGTTCAATGGTAACGCCTTCGACAACGGAAAAGAGATTGCTGAGATAGGCAGTACGGGACGTTCAACAGGTGCTCATTTGCATTTAGAAGTATTAAAGAAAGGTAAGCGAGAAGATCCTAGTTACTATATTTTTTCATCGAAGATGCGGTGATTTTTTGCTTTTAATACTTTTATGCCTTCTATAAAAAGCTTGAAATGTATTCAGTTCAGCGAGTTTTATTTCCCTATCGACGTTGAGTAATATATCGTACAATGCAATGCGTTTATCCTTTCAATGTCAAAGGAAAATGTCATTATTTATGGCTTATAGGGTTGCTGTTGAGAAATCGTGTTTTAACGTAAACATATGTCATTCATCAATAACACAAAAGCATAACAAAAACACACGCAAATATACGTAGGATATTAGGAGATAACAAGAGTCATGCTTGGAGCTGTCGCTAAAAAAATTTTTGGTAGTCGTAACGATCGACTGGTAAAAAAGTACATGAAGACCGTTGAGAGTATCAACGCTATGGAAAGCACAATAGCATTGCTGGACAATGCAAGTCTTCAGGCAAAAACAGATGAATTTCGCCAACATTTGAAAGAAGGTGCAACCATTGATGACCTTCTTGTTGAAGCTTTTGCAGTGATACGTGAGGCAAGTCAACGCGTGCTGGGTATGCGTCATTATGATGTGCAGCATGTGGGTGGTATTGTGTTAAATAATGGCAATATTGCGGAGATGAAAACAGGTGAAGGGAAAACCCTTGTGGGTACTTTAGCGGTCTACCTTAATGCTCTGGAAGGCAAGGGGGCGCATGTTATCACGGTGAATGACTACCTTGCACAGCGTGATGCACATACCTTATCGAAGCTCTATAGTTTTATGGGCTTAACAACAGGAGTGATTATTGGCGGTATTAGTCATGCTGAACGTAAGCAAGCGTATGCTGCTGATATAACCTATGGCACGAATAACGAGTTCGGCTTTGATTATCTACGCGACAATATGGCTTTTCAGCTTGAAGAGCGTGTGCAACGCGGCTTGCATTTTGCCATCGTTGATGAGGTTGACTCAATTCTTATTGATGAAGCCCGTACACCACTGATTATTTCAGGACCTACCCAAGATTCGACTGAATTGTACGCTGTATTAACCGTACTTGTACCTGACTTAAAGCGCCAAGCCGCGCTTGATAATGATGAGGAAGAAGAGTTTGGACCAGGTGATTTTAATATTGACGAAAAAAGCAAACAAGTTCACCTCAGTGAATAGGGCATGGAAAATATTGAACAAAAACTTATATTTTATTTAGGGAATATCCATTACAGTT
>CAYNGN010000015.1:0-7510 GCA_964396615.1 uncultured Thiothrix sp.
CTCAACACAGATCCAAACTAGGTTAAGATAGAGGAGGAGAAATATCTCAAATATCACTCAATAGACCAATAAAGCGAACATATCTTAAGGTAAAACATAGAGCAATTACACAATACTAGAAATCAACAGAAACAACTGGAAATGTATCAAGCAGAGTTAGACATTATCAATAAAGAAGCCAAGCTAGGTATTGATATTGGCAAAAGACGTGAGACTGCCGAACAACATATTAATGCAAAAGAAACGGTGCTTAAACAGCTACAACAGCAATGGGATAAAGAAAAAACGATAGTTGCCAAGATTCACGACTTACGCAGCGAATTACAACAAGACATCCCCACCCGCAGTGACGTAGAAAGTGAAAGCCCCTCTCATCAGCATGATCAACAACAACGAATTACCGATCTTGATGCGTTACAAAATGAGCTAATCACACTGCAAGGTGACACACCTCTCGTTCTCCCCACTGTCAATAAACAAGCCATTGCTTCAGTAATCGCCGATTGGACAGGTATCCCCATGGGGCGCATGGTCAAAAATGAAATCAATGCTGTATTACAACTAGGTGAAACCTTGGGTAAAAGAGTCATTGGTCAGCAACACTCATTAGATTTATTGGCACAACGCATTCGTACTTCGAGAGCAGGACTAGAAAGCCCTGATAAACCGATTGGTGTTTTTATGCTTTGTGGCCCCTCAGGTGTCGGTAAAACAGAAACCGCCTTAGCACTGGCAGAAGCCTTGTACGGGGGCGAAGAAAGCCTGATCACCATCAATATGAGTGAATTCCAAGAATCCCATAGTATATCGACCCTAAAAGGCTCTCCCCCTGGCTATGTCGGCTATGGCGAGGGCGGCATTCTAACCGAAGCCGTTCGTCGTCGTCCTTATAGCATCGTACTCTTGGATGAAATCGAAAAAGCCCATTCTGATGTCCATGAAATGTTCTTCCAAGTATTCGACAAAGGCAGTATGGAAGATGCCGAAGGTCGGCATATTGATTTTCGTAATACCATTATCTTACTTACGTCTAATGCGGGTTCTGATGTTATCCATCACATGTGTAATGGCAAAGAAACCGAAGCGCTCCCCAAAGCAGAAGATATTGCCAAAGCCATTCGCCCTTCATTACGTGATATTTTCCCAGCAGCCTTATTAGGACGCTTAGATGTCATTCCCTATTACCCACTCAACAGTACATTGCTGCAATTTATTATCAAACTTAAGCTCGACAAAATTGCAAAGCGCATTAAAGAAACCTACCACATTCCCTTTACCTACGATGATGCAGTGATGACCTTAATTGGCGAACGCTGTACTGAAGTGGAAAGTGGTGCGCGAGTGGTAGACAGTATTATTAGTAATAACTTACTGCCCAGAATTGGGCAACTATTTTTGGAAAATAGCCTAACTGAAGAAAGCTATGAGGCTATTTACGTCAATGTAAAACATAAACAATTTACTTATGAGTTTAAGTAGGATGCATTTTACATGCGAATCAGAGTAACACTTCTTTCTTTTTTTAAATCGGGGAGTGCATAAAATACACTCTACCTAATTATCATTCTGCATCAAAAAACGAAATGATAGCTAAAATATCACACATAGGTAAATAGATATGTCATGGAAAAAAATCACTGAAAGAGGAATTACAATATGGGAATGCTCTCATTATTCTGACTTACAGTACAATGAAATACTCAACCTAGCCCAACATGGACAACCCAAATCACCTTCTCAAGCAGGTTTTGATCAATTTTTTAATCCTGATTTTAAGAATATCATCGTAAGAATGCCTCAAGCACAAGTTATGAATGAAGGCTATGGCAAAAGTATAAAACCTGAACACTTCCCTTTCGCTAAAAAATTCCTAGATTCTCAATATGACTTGCCTAATGGAAAATATACTTTTTCAAATTTACTAAAACTAGGAATAGTAAAAAAACAAGATAGATTCACTTATACAAATCTATACAAAGGAATGGCCAGTACACCACTCCACCCTTCAAGTAATGATATTACGTCACCAGATGCTGCATTTATTCATGGAACAGTTGGCTTTGCTTTAATGGCCAGCACCCTTTTTGAAGTTTATGAGCATAGTTATGTTATACGCGCTGAAATAGGAGCCATTGATGACAACTGGAACTATCAATCAACAACAGATATAGCAAAGAAGTTAAACCCAATAGTAGCAGCCGTTTTTGGAGATGCTAAGAACCTACAACCCAATAAAGCAAAAGGTGAAAAACATGGACAAATCGACATACAGTTCAGAGGCGGTGGAAAAATAACATGTACTTCGCTAAGAAAACGCCCTATTACTCCGAAAAACAATAAAAGATCGAGAAGAATTAATTATTTATTAAAGATCTAGATAAACCATTAAAACATCACATTAATCACTATGAGCCAATTAAAAGCCACTCAAAAACACCGAGAAATAGCCATCTACACCCCCTTAGGTGACGATGTGCTATTACTGCATAATTTCAACTACCATGAAAAACTGGGCGAGCTATTTTCTTTACAAGCAGAAATGTTCAGTGAACGAAATGGTATTGTCTTTGAGGAATTACTGGGTCAAAACGTCACCGTACGGATCAATATCCCTCAGCAAGAAACACGCTATATTAATGGATTTATTACTCATTTTTCTCAAGGTGAACCCAAGCGAGGATTTGCGACCTATCATGCCACTATTTCACCGTGGTCTTGGTTATTAACCCGTACCTCTGACTGCCATATTTTCCAGAATAAAACCGTTCCCGATATTATTCAGGAAATTTTTGCCAAACATAGCTTTGCTGAGTTTGAATTACGCCTTAGTGCTGCTTATCGTGAATGGGAATATTGCGTGCAATACCGCGAAACCGATTTTAATTTTATTAGTCGACTGATGGAACAAGAAGGCATTTATTATTTCTTTGAACATGAACGTGATAAGCATACGTTGGTTGTGGTTGACGCGCCAAACACGCATGAAACCATCCTGAATTATGAAGAAATTCCGTATTATCCTCCCGACTCTACGGTCGTTCGTGACCATGAACATATTGGCAGTTGGGGGATCAATAAACAGATTCAACCCGGTACGATTGCACTTAATGATTTCAACTTTAAAAAACCCCGCGCCGATATTTCCTCGCTGAAACAAAAAGATCAAGGACATCAAGCCTCCTTACTAGAGCTGTTTGATTACCCTGGTGAGTATACTGAAAGCGGTGAAAGTGACTTTTATAGCAGTGTTCGCCTAGAAGAACTCCATACACACTATGAAACCCTACACGGTAGTAGTAATGCACGAGGGCTGACCGCAGGAAAACGTTTCTCTTTAATCAAACACCATCGCAACGATCAGAATCGAGAATATTTGGTCACCTCTGTTTCGCATACCGCACAACAAGATTTATTTAGCTCTTCAATGGAAAAAGGTACGCCTTTTATTCACAATAATCATTTTGAAGTTATTAATAGTCAAGTGCCTTATCGCACCCAAAGCAATACCCCAAAACCCACTATTCAAGGCGTACAAACAGCCGTTGTTGTTGGTCCTGCGGGAGAAGAAATCTATACCGATGAATATGGCCGCATAAAATGCCAATTTCACTGGGATCGTTATGGCGAAATGAATCAGGATAGCTCCTGTTGGATACGCGTGAGTCAAATGTGGGCGGGTAAAGGATGGGGGCATATCGCCTTACCACGTATTGGGCAAGAAGTTATCGTCGATTTTATTGAAGGTGATCCTGATCGACCGATTATTACGGGACGCACTTATAATTCAGACAATATGCCACCCTACCCACTTGATGCCCATAAAACACGGATGACGATTAAATCCGATACGCATAAAGGTGAAGGGTTTAATGAACTTCGTTTTGAAGATGAGTCGGGGCGGGAAGAGGTTTTTATGCATGCGCAGAAGGATCAGAATAATGTGGTTCTAGATAATGAAACCACCAAAATTGGCACTAATCGCAGTGAAACAGTGGGGGCTAATGAAAGAATTGATATCGATGGTTCACGAAATGAAACGGTCGGTGGCAGCGAAAGCATAACCATACAAGGCAAACGAACAGAAACCATTCAAAAAGATCAAACGTTAACCGTTAACAAAAATATTACCATTGAATCATTAACGGGCAATATCACCCTTAAAACGGCAGGTGCTCATATCGTCATCATGAAAAACGGTAATATTGTCATCAATGGAAAAACGATCGATATTGATGGCTCAGAAAAAATTACGCTTAACTAAAGGAAATAACAACAACTATGCTCTATCGACTTAATAAAGGTGAAATTCAATTTCCTAATACGTGGACCGATGAAACCATTTACATTTTCAAAGCCCCTGAAGAAGAAGGCTACAATATGGTTATCAACCAAAATCCCATACCTCATGGCATAGAAGCAAAAGCATTTTTACATGAGCAATATACTTTACTCCAAGAAAATCTCACTGATTATCACGAAACAGATCATCGACAGCTCGAATTATCACACACCCATCAATTGATTGAGTACAACTGGAATTCTCCAGAAGGAAAGGTTTATCAGTTTAATATGATGTTAATTGAAGCTAATACTTTACTAAGTTTTACAGCCACGTCAACAACCCCATTCAATTCGAATCAGATACAAACATTAACCCGTATATTTTCCAGCTACACCACTTAGAACATGATTCAAAATGAAAGTATGCTCATTTAACAACTGCATTTTATGGTGCCTTTTAATTGTTATGTTAGGAACAGCATGTTCCGCAGCCCCTATTATCCCCACGCAAGGAAAAAATATGGTTGATCCCAGTGTTGTTTATCAAGAAAAAAACGTCATTCAACTAGCACGCGCTATTCAAAAAGATGACGTTAACTCTATCAAAAAGCTTATTGATCAAGGGGTAAATGTCAATACTCAGGGAGATCATGACACCAGTTTACTGATTTGGGCATTATTCAATAAAAGTAAAAAAAGCATTAGGACATTACTAGAAAATGGTGCTGATCCAACATTGCATGATGATGAGGGGGAAACGATTTTACATTTAGCGGCTATGGCTAATGATCCTGAATACCTCTCCATTTTACTAGAGCAAGGAGTTGACCCAAACCTCACTAATCATATAACGGGCAACTCTGCCTTATTTGAAGCAATATTAGCTGATCGTGATCAGCAGTTTAACGCTTTACTTGCAGCAGATATAAACCTCAATATAACCAATAGAGTGGGGAAAACAGCACTTCATATCGCCGCATCCACCGATAATGCAGAACAGGTTCTTCAGCTTCTAAATGCTGGAGCAGATGCCGAAAAAATCAGCAACCTAAAGGTAACCTTTCAACGGTATTTTTTTATGATGAATGAAAATATTATGACGACTGAAGGCAAAGCTGGGCGAGAAAAAGTAAGAGTTTGGCTTAAAGCCCATCATATTACGATAGAACAAGATCATGACTAGTGCCTCTCCCCCTCTTTCAGAGGGTAGAGTTCGTGAACTTGCAGAACTATCACAAGCAGTATACACACCAGAAACACAACAAATCGGGGACTGGACTCGACTCTCTGACGCAGAACTCCTTCAAGCCGAAATAGACCCTCAATCACTTATCGATAAAAAATCAGGCTTTGAATCTGGAATTTATAAAAACAGCAAAGGAGAGCATGTTCTTGCTTTTAGCGGAACAGAATTCACTAGCTACCAAGACTGGAAAGCTAATGTTGTACAAGGGTTAGGCTTTGAATCTAAACAATACCAACAGGCTATCGTACTCGCTAAAGATGCAAACATTGCATTTGGTAACAAGCTCACAATAACGGGACATTCACTCGGTGGAGGTCTTGCAACAGCCGCTTCTGCTGCAACAGGTCGCCCTGCGGTCATATTCAACCCAGCAGGAATTCATAATAATACGTTAAAACGTATAAATGTTGATCCTGATAGCTTTAGAAATTATGCCAACCAAGGCCACATTACTCGGTATGTTGTAAACGGAGAAATACTTGATACGGTACAACGTAATACTCCAGCGCCAGATCCCATTGGAAAGCTCATCCCCCTAGAACATCCAAATCCGCCGAGCAGAATAGAGCGGCATGGCATGGTTTCTGTTATTGAATCACTCAATGCTAATAATACGGTAGCAAGTACCGTTCAATCGGTGAATGTTTCAAGAAAAAAAGGGAAAGCGGGTTGTTTAGCCAATATTGTTGCAGGAACTGCACTTGGTGTAGCTGCTGACCAAACGGCTGACTTATTGATGAGAGCTATCAAAACAGGCGCAATAGAAGCCAATAAAGAACCTCCACCTCCCACACAAGGCTCGAATGCCGTTACGGTAACGCATCAAATCAAACACTCAAGTTTTATGGCTGCAGTGGCAGGTGCATTGGTTGGTGCTGTGGTTGGTTTCGCTATTTACTCCGTTGCAGCGGCAGTTGGTGTCGCTGCAGGTCTCGCTAGTGGGGGTATTGGTGCTGTCGTCGTTGGAGTAGCCGCCGTCGCACTGGCAGGACCTCTCATTGGTAAGGCGGTAAGTGCAACCACTAATTTTATTAATAACTTACTCCCCGCAGATGATGGCCCTGTTCTTAAAGGCGCACCAACCGTTTTAGTCGAAGGGCTTATGGCTGCACGAGCGACTATCGACACCGTAGGATGTACTAAACATGGACCAACGCCCATACCCATCGCCCAAGGCAGTAGTAGCGTTTTTATTAACAATATGCCTGCGGTAAGAATTGATGATAAAACCGCCTGTGGCGCTCCTCTCAAACAAGGCGCAAAAAGTGTTTTCATTGGCGGAAACCAAACTTCAACACTTACCATTCAGAATGAATTTTCACTACTCGAACGAATCACGCTAATAGCCGTAGAATTTTTGATCCCACCCAGTCGTGGCGTTATGAAGGCCGTTTTCAATGCACCTGCTAAGCTGGCAAAAAACGCGCCACAATTACTTAAAGGAGCCTTTAAAGGAGCCTCTTTAGCCACAACAAAAAACGTGGGAAAACTAACAAAAAGTACATTAATAAAAGGCAAAGCCGCCCTTAAAACCGCACTAGTAGGCTTATGTAACCTAAATAGCAAAACCCCTGCTAAACCTTCTAGCACCAAAAACTCCGAGAATAGTAAAACTCCCATCACCTGCACCATTGGCAACCCTGTTGACCCTATTACAGGCGATGTCGTCAAGGATTACGTCGATTTTTCACTGGGGCAAACCATCCCTTTAGTTTTTCAACGTGTTTATCGTAGCGCCAATAAAACTCATGGTTTATTGGGACAAGGTTGGTGGGATAGTTTTGGTGAACATCTTGAAATTGATACCACAAAAAAACAGGTCACACTCCATGCCAGCGATGGGCTTATTGTTACCTTTGATGTGCCAACCAATGCCCAACGGGTTTTTAATAGACGATACCCGCATTTATTATTAATCCAATCGCCTGAAGGCTATGCAATAAAGAACGCCGATACGCAATTACTGCATTACTATAAGTATAT
>CAYNGN010000015.1:7520-14284 GCA_964396615.1 uncultured Thiothrix sp.
CAATAAAGCACGTTTAAGCAAGGTGGCTGACTTTCAAGGAAATGCCATTCACTATAAACAAAATGCACAAGGTCAACCGATACAAATATCTCATACCGATGGCATTGTCCTACAACTCGCCTATGAAAATGACTATTTAACCAAAATAGTGCGTATTGATGGAGGCAAAAAAGAGGTTATTGCGAAGTATCAGCAACAAAACGAGCAATTAGTTCATGCGTGGTCTAAAGGAGAAACAAATCAACAAATAAGCTATACCCCTCAAGGCTTAATGGAAAGTATCACTTATCATCAACACTCTAACGTTTCTTACCAGTATGATGAGCAAGAGCGTTGTATTTCCATTCGTGGTAGTCAAGGCTTCCATCATTGGGACTTATCGTATGATCAACAGCAGAAAATTAATACTGCACGTGATGCGGCGGGTGGTTTGTGGCAATTTCATTACAATAATGATCAGCAAGTCATTAAAGAAATCACCCCAAATAATGATGAATACCACTTTGACTATGATCGCTATGGCCTATTAATTAGCCAAACCAATCCACTGAAACAAAGCATTCATTATCAACATGATCCTTGGACAGGTAAGTTAATTAGCATAACGGATTCTATTGGCCGCAGTACAGAATTAACCTATGACGAAGACTTTGAAGATATTTTAACCGTCAAAGACGTAAGTGGTGCAACACATTTTGCTTACAATGCAGAGCATCAGCTAACACAGGTGATACACCCTGATGGCAGCACAGACAGCTACCAACATGATCAAGCGGGCAATCTTATTGAAACCCTCAAAAATGGTTGTTTTAAACGCCATTTTAACTACGATCAAGCAAACCATTTAGTGAGTGCAACGGATTGGCTGGCTCATGAACAACGCTTTGAATATACCCATCATGATCAACTAAAACAGGTCATGACCGCACAGGGAAATACATGGCGCTATCACTATGATCAACAACATCGTCTTAGTGAAATCCACTCTCCTACACAAGATGGATTAAAAAGCCAAGAACAGATTGAATATACCGCAGCACATCAACCAAACTGTTTTGCTGATGGCAATCAACATAAACAACATACGCACTACAGTGTCTTTAATCTTGTCGACAAACAAACGGATGCTGAAGGCAATAGTACACATTTCGACTATGACAAAATCCATCAATACATCAGCAACATTACCAACGCCAACGGTGACTGTTGGTCTTTTACCTATGACAAGGTAGGTAATCTTGCCACTGAAACCGACTATAATGGTCAGATCACACATTATACCTATGATGCAATAGGTAACCTCGTCACTAAGAAAACAGCAATAGGCGATACCCTACGTTATTACTATGATGATGCGAATCGCCTCACGCAAAAACATACCCCTGATGGCACAACGCTTTATAGTTGGGATGAGCAAGATCGTTTATTACAACTCGAAACACCGCATAGCACGATTCATTATGAATATGATAAAAAGGGTCGCTTATGTAAAGAAGAACAAAATAGGCAATGTATTATTTATGACTATAATGAACATGGGCAACGCATTGCTCGTCATATACAAGCATCACCATGGTATCCAGAGAGTAATACCCAAACTACTCACTACGAGTATGATGCTAATGAGCAACTGATTCAACTTACTCTACCTGAACAACAACCCTTATCACTGCGTTATGATGCCGAAGGGCATTTAATTCATCAAGAAAGTGCAGAGGGTTATATTAATCATCAAAGCATTGATGCAAAAGGGCGTATCCAGCAACAACATATCGGCAAAGATGCTCCCGAAAAATATCAACATCAAATAGAAAAACACGGTGAAAAACCACAATATACCCAAATTGAACGAACCTATCAGTATGATGCTGCGGATAACTTATTACAATGCCGTAGCGTCTCAGGTAATACACAATGGAACTACAATAAAAACAATCAAGTCACACACCATCAACAACGGCATGAAAAACACCAATTCACCTATAATAGCCAATTGGGTGTACAGCAACATAATGAGCAAGATTACCACTATAGTCCTTCTGGACAACTTGTTAGCAAACAGCAAAGCCAAACCGCTACTCACCATTACCACTATGATAATAATGGTCGCTTGATTGAAAAAAGTAGTGAGCGTAATGGTTTTAGAAAAACAACACAGCACTATGAATGGAACAGTGAAAATCAGCTAATTAAAGTCATCACCGAAAACGGGCATCACTGGCATTATCACTATGATGGCTTTGGTCGAAGAATTTTAAAACACAATAGCAATACCAATGAAACCACGCATATTCTTTGGGATGGTAATACGGTTGCTCAAGAAATCCAGATAATACCCAAGAATGCCGATAATAAATCTCAAGAAGAACAAACCGTAAAAACCACTCACTGGTACTTTATACCTAATAGCTTTACCCCATTAGCACCAAAGCAACCAAACAACCAATGCGTTATATACCCGCTACATCACGACTGATCATATGGGAACGGTTAAGGAATTGTTTAATCCTCAAGGCGATTTAGTCTGGAAAAACAACAATAGCCTTTGGGGAAAACCTAATAAGCACATAGAAAGTAATGACCCTACAACTACTATAAACTGTAACTTAGGTTTCCAAGGTCAATACTTTGATCAGGAAACAGGATTACATTACAATTATCATCGTTATTATGATGCGGATATGGGACAGTATATGAGTCCTGATCCAATTGGGTTGTTGGGTGGATTACATCCGCAGGCTTATGTGCATAATCCTAATGGGTGGGTTGATCCGCTTGGGTTAAATCCATGTAAGAAAGCGACTGATATGCTAGTTATTAAACCAACAACTAAGGCATGGAATGAAGCTGTTGAAAACATAAAAAATGGAAAAGGTCATGGACAAAATTATCGTGTTACAAATCAAAAAGATGCTAAACGCCTCCTTGATGAAGCTAAACCAAATACAATGCATAGTAAACCCCATGCGCGAGGAAAGAAAAAAACAAAATATAGACATGAATATCATAGAAATAAAAATGAAGGTTATATGGAGGCTACAGAGTTAGATCACAACCTAGAACATATAAAATGGGCGGACTATAGAAATAAAAAGGCTGATGGGCATATTTTTTATGATAAATGGATCTGATGATTTACAACTGCTCCCTAAAATTTTATGGGATTATTTTCTTTTATCAATAGGTAATTATTTATCTAGGGAATATGAAGCTGATTTACCTACAGACTCTCAAGTTTGGACTGTTATACCCAATACTCAAAGGGAATGGATTTCTTTCGAAGAGCTTAAAAATTCTGTTTTCTTATTGAAGAGAGATTTGATTGGACTTGACTTTAATGAATCAAGCCCGATGATTGCAAATGGGAAATATTGGTTCGACGCTATTAAGAATTCAAATGATAATGATTTGAGCCTAGAGTCAAGAGATATATATATCTTTGATCATAAAATGAGTGTATTTGTCTTCTATATAGAAAGTTCAGGTATTTTAATATTTGGAAAGAATAAGCATCTAGCAAAGACATCTTTTCATATCAAAAAAAGTAGTTAATACTTTTTTAGGAAAAGCATTAATTTGTATCCAACAATCTAACCTATTTCCGCGCATCAAAACCTATAATATAACAATAACTAGCCTACCTAACTATATATTTAATCTACGAAAAACTCAGAATACATGCCCTTAGCAGAGAAACCTTTACAAAAATGGAAAACTTATAATGTACCTAACTATTTGGATTAATGCATTTATCTCTAATACACCCAAAAACTACACAAGAATTATCCCTAAAGGTACTTATAAGGAAAAATTAGCAATACTATTTCCTGAAGTAGATCTAGAAATGCCAATATGGCCAATATCGGGTAATACTACTATAACTGCAAAAGACATAATAGTTACAACAGGAAAAGTATTATCTACAGCAGTAAAAGCATCAGGTGCAAGAGCTCTTAATGCTGAGAAGTTTTATCCAGAAAACTCCCACCCAGGATACCTAACAGATCAGCGTACTTTCAGCACAGATATAGATGTTAGTTACCGAATGCAATCAGTTGCCACAGTCCAGTTGTATCCATATACAAAGCTTATAGAAAAGGCTCATAAGACTTCTGGCACAACAGAAATATCTATGAAAACAGGTGAAAAATTAGATTATGATGAAGCAGTTATGACTGCTTGTTCCTTCCAAGATAACTCACAATTTAAGAACCTAAACCCTAGAAGTCATAAAAAAAAGACTTTTGGTTTTTCCACAACAGATACTACTGACGGAATTCGTACCTTTGAACTTCGTATAGTAGGAAAAGCTTCTGACCCATTAGTTCGATTATCTGCTGATATAGATTATAACGGTATATTTAAAATAAAAATTTTATCTCCAACAAGCTTTGCTGTTCAATTTTCTGGTTATATTGATGACTTTCCTTCATTCGAATGTTATGCAAAATTCAATGGCATTACCAAACCTCTGTTTACTATAGTTCCACCAGAGGGGAGTACCGTCTTTGATCTCCTAGGAGATGCCAATCGCAAAGTAAAAACTGCATGGATTTATTTTTCATAAAAAACTCCTTTTATTTCCAAATAACACAAATTAACCCTTGATCTTTCCTTGATCAGATAATAACCTTTATAACCTATTCTTATAAAGATCCCTTTTATATTACCCTCTCCTTATTTACTGAGGCTAAAACAGAAAAACATCATTAAATAAGAATAGTGTTACAACAAAGAAACATTTAAAACGGGCAACATAAATACCCATTCCCAATAATGGTCTATTTATTAATAAAATTATCTTCCTAGCTAATAGCTAGGACAATACTACTGGTAAACCTCCCCAAGAGAAAACCCTAACAATACACTGTAAATGACTATTTTACTTTCTAATTCAGAGACAAACTATGAATGCAACAACCCCAATCAACACAGGATTTTTTAGTATTCTTGCCATAACCATTATGCTAATGACAAACACCGTAATGGCTAAAGAAGAAAAAGCCGAGGAAAAATCAGAGAAAACGGAGAAAACAAAGAAATCGGAAACAACCGAAAAAGAAGACAAAGGTGAATTAAAAGTAAAAATTACCGACACCATGCCTTTTCTAGAAGTTAATCACGAGGGTAAAGTCGTCCGTATTCAAAGAATCCAAGATATTAATTACAAATTAACCAATAGCTTTTCTCGAACCTCGCGTAAATGCCCCCCTTTTTGTGTTCGCCCCATTCAGCTTGAAGGTGATGTTAAAACCGTAGGAGAACTTGAATTACTCCAGTTTTTAAAAGAAAAAGTGCGTGATGATACAGGCATCCTTATTGATGCACGCCTTAAAGATTGGCATGTCAAAGGCACTATCCCAGGCTCTGTCAGCATACCCTTTACGATGTTTACGGGAGGCTTAGAAGATATCAATACTGTCAAGCTCCTTGAGCTGCTCGGCGCTAAAGAAGGTGATAATGATAAATGGGGATTCGATGAAGCCATCGAATTAATGCTATTTTGTAATGGACCGTGGTGTGGACAATCGCCAAAGGCCATTAAACATTTATTAAAACTGGGCTATCCTGCTGAGAAAATATATTGGTACCGTGGAGGAATGCAAGCATGGCAGTCATTTGGTCTAACAACAATCAAGCCATAACCGCATTATTCACATCATCAAGAGAAAACCTATTATGACAACCATCAATCCTAAAGTAGTGGCTATACTCCTTGTTTCATTAACCATTAGCATTCCTGCTATTTCTAATCCAATAACAGGAAAATCAAGAGCAACGAAAATTATTTCTTTAACCCAAGAAAGTGAGAATGACAATAAAGAAAGTAAAATTGAAGATCAGTCAAAAGTATTTATAGATGACCTACGCGAAAAATATCCTCATTTTTCAGAAGATCAGCTTCAATCGATGAAAAGAGCTTATGAAGACACGATCCTTGAAAATGTAACGGGTACTCACATAGAAGGAGAGAAAAAACAACCTGAAAAAGACTTAGAACTTAAAACAACACCTACTAAAAAAAAATTACAGAGCCAACTTAATCAACTCGTCAGTGAGAATACAAAAAAAGACAAAAGTGAGGCATCGAAGGAAATAAAACAAGAAGCTGAGAGTACAGTTGTATCATTAACCGTAAAAAGAGGTGATACCTTAAGCGATATTGCACGACGTACCTATGGTGATCCTGATATGTATATTGCAATCTACGAGGAAAATAAAGATAAGCTTCGTTCTCCGAGTAACGTACCAGAAGGGGTTACGTTAAGAGTCCCTAAAATTACGCCATCAATGAAAACACAGCTCGCTAAAATGAAACGAGACTATGAAAATAGTGTTGCTAAAGAAAAGAGTAGGAAAAGAAAAATTAAAGAAGAAGCGCGTAAACAAGCAAGACAAGAGGCTAGAGAAAACAAAAAAGAACAGGAAAAACAAACGAAGCGTCAGGTAGAAAAACGTAATAAAGTGAATAGTGAAACTCATCGAAGTATGGCAGAACTGGAACGGCTCATATTAGAAGGAAAATACTAATTCTCACACTATGTATTTTTCATCCAATAGAAAAAAATTATTATCTGTATCCTATAATAGCTGGTGAAATATAAGATACAGTTTAATAATTAGCTCGGATGAAAATATGCTCATATCAAACGCTCTTTTCTATTCAAGAATAAGCGTATAATTCTGATTAGGATGTATATTTATGGTGTTATCAATATTTATTTTCCTTTCTACTACTACAATTTTCTATCAAAATTGATAAT
>CAYNGN010000016.1:0-14128 GCA_964396615.1 uncultured Thiothrix sp.
TTCGACCCAAGTTCTACCGTCGATATTTATCAGCGCATCCATGTCGTCGAAGGCTTTGCAATCAATCTATTACTGCAGTGGGCTTCTCCAGCCTACTCCATTAGCGGTTCACCAGGTACACAAACCGATCTTGATATTTTTATTTTCAATGAAACACATAGCAAAATACTGGCCGCCTCTACCTTTGGCAATATGGGGCGCGATCCTGTTGAATTTATACAGTTCTTTAACCCAGAAAACTCAGGCGAAACAAAATTTGATATCATGATTACTAAAGCGAGCGGGAAAAACCCCCGTACCTTAAAGTACATCATACTCAACAGCGTTAACACCATTATTCAAGAACATCACACAGAAAGTGGTGGGTTGTTTGGGCATGCCAACACGCCTTCTGCAATCACCGTCGGCGCTGCAAACTATCTTGAGACTCCTGAGTTTGGAACATCTCCCCCCTTACTCCAAAACTTTTCCTCAGCAGGTGGGCTATCGCTTCAGTTTGATGCAACAGGTCACGAAATTACCCCGCTTTCAGCCGCTCAAAAACCCGATATTATTGCCCCTGATAATGTCAATACAACATTTTTTGGCCTAAGGGATAGCGATAATGATGGAAAACCCAATATATCGGGTACTTCAGCCTCAGCACCTCATGCAGCAGGGGTCATTGCTTTATTATTAGAAATTAATAAAAACCTTCAGCCACTTGATATAAAAAAAATATTACAGCAAACGTCTATTGATATTTTTCAACGTAATGATGAGAAAAAAACAACAATAGGGAATGGGTTCGATTTCGATAGTGGCTATGGTTTAATTGATGCCGAAGCTGCGCTTCAGTTAGCAAAAGACTATATTCCCTCTCTCCCCTTAAATTTATCTAATGGCAATACTCGTGACATTGTTGTTAATGATCCCGAACAAGTGGGCGGTGGTGTTTTTGATCCCTTTACTTTTCTTTTTCTTTTTATACTTGCTTATTACCTTAAACAACGCACAGGGAATAATGTTAGTTAATCCCCATCAAATAACGTAAAGCAACTCTATTTTAGCAGGAGAATATTCAGCAAAATCACAAAGACCGTCTATCTTTTTTATGCCAACATATATCTACGTTAGCCTTACAAAAATATAAATGCGAACTATAGTTAATTATCTTCACAAAGGAAGAAATAATAAAAATAATTAATAATATCATACATTTAACATTATAAGGATATAATGATGAAAACAGCATTAATTATTGAAAACTGTCAGCTAACGGCAAAATCATTTAAAAACATACTAGAAAAAGCTTATAAGGGGATTGAAATTTCATTGTGTGCTGATTATCAATCAGCAAACTGTTACTTACTGCATAAAAAAACGGATATAGCACTTATTGATATTCATTTTCCTGATGATAATGGGCTTGATATAATACCGCCATTATTAAAACTTAACCCAGAAAGCCATGTTGTGGTCATTAGCATACTTGATGCTGATCGTTATATTTTACAAACCATAAAAAAAGGAGCAAATAGCTACTTAATAACAGGGCTTAGTGAAAAATTTTTTATTCAAAAAATGAAAGCAATTAATGATGCTCGATCCCCTTTATCATCGAGTGTTACGCAGACACTCTTACATTATATACATCATCCTGAAACCCTGATTAAAACAGATTTTGTGGTAAAAAACCCTTATAACTTAACGCATCGAGAAAAAGAAGTCCTTACGATTATTGCTAAAGGCTATAATCGTAAAGAAACCTCACATTTATTAACCGTATCAGAAAGCACCATTGCAACACATATACATAATATCTATTCAAAATTAAATATATCATGTCGCTCTGAAGCAACCTTAGAAGCATGTAAAATGAATTTGCTTAATCCAAATAATCTGGGATCTGGATAAGCTCAGTCACCCTTGTTTACCCTGTCTACTGCTCTTATTGGCTGACTTAGCCTTCGTTTTACGCCGACGATAATCAGGCTTTGCTGCTGAATCCTGATTAATGTCTGTCTGGCTAACTTTATTGCTCCGTGCTAGGGGCTTATTTTCGGCAATTTTATTGAGCAATGCATCACGCTTCATCACCTCAAAACCCGATCGCTTCAGCCGTTTAATTTTCTGCCCAATTAAGGTCTGAATGGCATCTAAGTTACGTTCTTCTTCACGACTGACAAAGGAAATAGCATGACCTTTATTCCCTGCCCGTCCTGTGCGACCGATACGATGCACATAATCTTCAGCAAGAAACGGCAGGTTATAGTTCACCACATAATCTAAAGCTTCAATATCCAGCCCTCGTGCCGCAACTTCGGTGGCAATGAGTATTTGTACTTTGGCTGATTTAAAATCGGCTAAGGCACGTCGGCGCGCCCCTTGGCTAATATCACCATGACAGATTGCGACAGGATATTTTTTTAGTTTAGCTTTAAGCTTATTCGCTTGGTCTTTGGTGCTGGTGAAAACTAACACTTTATACCAATTATGTTCGGCTAATAGCTCAAGAAATAAATCTATTTTACGCCGTTCTTCGACCGCATAAAGCACATGTTCAACGGTTTCAGCAGTGATCGTATTTTTTGATACACGAATAGTTTGATACTGCTTATTCAGCAACTTATGTGCGAGTTCGTTGACCGCAGGCGATAATGTGGCCGAGAAAAACAAGGTTTGACGCTTTTTATCGGTAAGCTGTAGCAACGCTTGCACATCCGCAATAAAGCCCATATCCAGCATTCGATCCGATTCATCAAGCACGACAAATTCAACAGCCGCTAAATCCACGGTACATTGTGCAATATGTTCAAGTAACCGTCCTGGGGTTGCGATTAAAATATCAACCCCCGCAGCCAGTTTATTCTCTTGCCCGCCCATTTTGACTCCACCATACACCGCAGTAATCGACAACGGCAAAAACTGTGCATACTGACCAATTGTCTCGGCAAGCTGCTCGGTTAATTCACGGGTTGGACTAAGAACCAAGACACGTGGAGCGGTCGCCTTACTTGTCTTGCGTGGCTTATCAAGCAACTGTTGTAACAGCGGTATGGCAAATGCAGCAGTTTTTCCTGTGCCTGTTTGGGCAATCGCCAGTATATCTTTACCACGACGGGCGGGAATAATGGCGTGCTCTTGTATCGGGGTCATTTGACGATAGCCACAGGCATCAATGCCTTTTTGTAGATTGGGTGCGAGGTCTAACGATGAAAAAATCATGAGGGGGTTCCTTATATACAGCGTACTGCGGCTAAAATGAGAGGGGCAGTATATAGGATTTTGTTCATCACGCACATTAGGGCAATTAGAAGCGACTGTTGCTGATACCCCGTTTTCCGTATTCGCCCCTTCATCCATTCGGAGAATGTGACGACATCGATTGGCAGATTGTCGGTGGCCATATCCGACAGTGCGCGAAAGATCAGTTGATGGTCATCACGGTAAAAATCGCTATCACTCACCAAGCCTGCGATTTTCACATAGGCACGGTTTTCTAATAAAATCCCGCCGAGCACGGATTGCTCTGCTTCAATGGAATGCGGCGGTACACGCGGATAAGAAGCGCTCATTTTACGCCCTCCCGATTCCATGACAAACCAAGAGAATGGCAGCACAGTGCAGGCTTTTTTCGTAAGCAACGAACGCAATAATGCAAAGGAAAGAATACGCGTAACAAGGGAATCAAAAAGGACGTAAAGGGGAGGGAAAGCCTCGTCGGAGGCGCTGCTAATGCAGTGAGTAGAACGGGTAAAAGTGGTATTTCACCGATATTTAGATACACTGTTGTATACATGGTCAATCTCCAAATGTGTTAAGGATTGGTTCGTGTCGTCCTGTTGTGTTGAGGATCAATCAACATAATAGGGTGTTCAATTAATAATCTAATTGGTTACGCTGTTTATCTTAAGTTATAGCGCCTAAATAGAATCGAATATTTCAAAACAAATAACAAGGGAATTTTTATTATTTTTTTGGAAAATGGTTTTTTTAAAAAAAATAATTATAGTTATTAATAGGTTAGTAGGATGGTTTTATTTTCGTTCGGTTTTATGGAGTTTGTTTCTGCTTTGAGGGGGTATTAAATAGACGGTATTTAATTATTGATTAAAGGTGGTTTTTTATAAAAAATAAGCAAAGCGGGTGATGGGTTGAAAACGTTTTTCCAACATAAAAATAAGGCATATCTTGATATGAAAAACACCAAAATACTCCGCCTAAATTAAGGATCTCTCTGCCTTGTACGGTAAAATGAGAAGGTCAATGATTGTCGATTAAGTTTTCTGTTTATAACGGATTCTGTTGGTGACTCTTGTCATAGATTAATACTTTTATATCAGTCATTTACGTTAGTTTTTATGCTTTAGCATAACTAGAAATAGGTGATTTATCCGTTCACCGCCATAAAAATTTACACTACTTATTCGTGTATTTATACATTTTGATCATCCTTGAAACTGTCTGCAATCCCGCGTTTTTATTGAACGTAGCCCACAAGCTGATATGAATCGCTCTGTACTGCTTATTCCTGCTCTTTGTGGGAATCGAAATGATACTAATATTACACACGCATTAAACCAAGCCTCTCATCGTGACTTGGAAGAATGGGAGAAAAAGAATATACCCAGTACTGTGGAGGAAGAAAAGAGGTGATTTTGTCTCTATTGATGCCTATTGGTTAAAAAATAGCAGAACATAAATTATATCCAAAAGCGGCTGGCTTAAGGCTAGCATTACGGCGCTGAACATACATACGCACAACATAATATCCGTCATTACGTTTGATTTCATTCCACTCTAATGGAGAGGACATTGTTTGCACATCGGAGGTTGCTAATGCAGAGTCATTGGATTTTAGCGTTTTGATAATTCGTATGCCGTCGTTACCAATAAAGCGCAGTTGTGCAATAACCTGAGAACCTGTACCTGCACCATCTGGATCACGAAACGTTGCTTTAAACACGAAACCATCACCAAAAGATTCCCACGATTGAACAGGGCCATAAAGTAAGATGCTGCCTGTTTTTTGACCTTTGTGATACACCCGAGTATGAGTTGAGTGATATTTATCAGCAGATCCATCATAAGGTGTCATAGCAACAGCAGGGTATGAAAAACAGGACGACTCTAATCCTCCGAATGCAAATTCATCAGTGGCCTGAGCAGAAAAAGATAAGGCTGTCGCTCCTAAAAAAAGGATCACTTTAGCTTTATTTTTAATATGTCGAATATTCATGTTTTTTCCTTGTTTAATATCACTATTTGAGAATAAACAATTATCCGTCATTACAAAATAAAAAAATGTTAACTACCTCACATTTTGAAAAAAACTAGGCATCCTTTACGTTTCGATTAACAATCCAGCCTCATAATTCAGCTACAAAAATAAACATATCACCACATCCCCCTGTTGAGTCAATAACCAAATAGACTTCAGTTCACCATCACGCTTAATCAACCAACTTTTAGTAATCACCTCTCGTGCAAGCGTCAATGTCATCGGTGATTTTTGTAACATAATCTGCTCGGCGGTGATTTCAAAATCCCCTGCCTGAAGAACTACTTGTGTTTGTCCTGCTTTTGCTGCGCCGATTAAACAGGTTAAAGATTGTGTTGCGTCTAATGCTTGAAGCGCGGCAATACCTGCATGACCATCACCTTGAATTGCCCAATCAACCACGTCTTGTGACTCTTCCGCAGGTGCCGTTAAAGCAAGAAAGACTTCCTCAACCGACAAACCATAGCCATCGGCCACTTGTTCAACCTGCTCACCATTACTGTCATGCAATGTTTCTTTAATATCGGCTTTCCAACCATCCAAGCCTAAGGACAACGAACGGCCTTTTTTCTCACCCTCTTTTAAGCCGCCCGTAATACCCTCATATTTATTCGCATAGCCCCGAGGAGTAACCATTAATCCTTCTTTGATAAAGGTGCTGCTATTACCAATGAGTACGGTGGTTAACATACCAATCTCACAATCAGCCATGTTTTCCAACGTGACCATTTGAATTTTTTCTAAATCACGATAGGCCGATTTAACAATTGCGACAGGGGTATCAGGCGAACGATGTTTGAGGAAAATACGTTGTGCTTCAACAATCTGCTGCCGACGGCGACCACTTTTAGGGTTGTACAAGGCAATGACAAAATCCGAACTAGCAACGGCATCTAAACGACGTGCAATCGTTGGCCACGGGGTTAATAAATCAGAGAGCGAAATAGAACAAAAATCATGGGTCAACGGCGCGCCAACACGCGAGGCACAGGCTGACAGTGCAGTGGTACCTGGGACGACTTCAACCTCAATATCATCCCCTGGCTTCCAACCTGCTTGAAAGAGAATTTCATAGCTCGGCCCAGCCATGCCATACACACCAATATCACCCGATGAAATCAGTGCAACCACCTTGCCTTTTTTTGCATGTTCATAGGCTTGTACCGCACGATCGGTTTCTTCGGTCATGCCTTTGCGAATCACTTCTTTGCCATCAAGCAAATCACGTACAAGTTTAATATAGGTCGAATAGCCAATCACCACATCCGCTTCTGCAATGGCTTCACGGGCGCGAAACGTCATATGTTCACCCGCACCAGGACCAAAACCAACCAGAAGAATTTTACCGTTACTCATTATTTTTTCCTTAGTTTCTAGACTGAGTGACGAGGCTGAAGCCTCGTCACTCGAAAAAGCTCGTTAATCGTTATTTTTCACAATCGAAATCGTGGCATTTTTACCGTCTTCACCACGGTATTTTAGTTTTTCCACTAACAAATCAGACATGGTTGTATCTGCCGCTAAAATGGCCGCTGCCTCTGACACCGCAGGCGTACCGACATACTTACGCACGACCTCTGATGGATTAGGCACTTTTACCTGTGCTAACTGCCGTGCAGGATAATGGATAACCTTTTTACCCAAGCGACGTACCAAGGTATTAATCCCTTCTTCATCCGCTTTTTTATCAATCGTGGCAAAACACTGTATGTGTTTATATTGATGACCAATCAGCCTCAATGCCTTCAATAAAGCCGCATCAAGTGTTTCAACAGGCGTACCACGATCACAGCCAATACCAATGACAATTTTCATCACTGTTGCTCCTGAGGAGGACGATAAACAATCAAGCGATCGGTCAAATCCAGCCAAACAGATTCAGCAATTTCTTGATGCGTCACCCATAACACCCCCGCAAACTTATCTAAATTCACTTCCGCAAAATGATCAAATAGATGAATGTTTTTCGGTATCGGTGTGGGCTTCGTCCACCAGTTTCTCTCGCCGACTTCTTGCACCATTGCAATGGGCTCCTCATTGACCATCATCGCTGCAACACGGGTTAAGCTTTTATCACGGGCTTCAGTTTTCCAGCCTAATTCACGACCAAGAATATCCACGGCAACCGTATTACCTACATCCGCAGCGGTTGTTACCACAGGGATTGCGCCTAAAATTTCAGCCAATTGAATAGCAAATTCATTCGCTCCACCGATATGTCCCGAAAGGACAGGGATCACAAATTGTGCCGCATTATCAACGACAATGACCCCAGGATCGCTTTCCTTCGATTTAAGATGTGGCGCAATAAGGCGTACCACACCGCCAAGTGCGACCAGAAAGACCAATTGATCATAGCCTGCAAATAACGGCTCAATATGATCTTTTGCGGGTAAGCCAATCGCAGTGACTTTATTCGGTACATTCGTGACTTGCTCGAAAAATTTCTGTGTTACAAAAATATCCGCTTGCGGTAACGATAGACCAATTTTTGCGGCCTTAACCGCACCACTTTTGGTGATAGCAATAAGGGCGACTTTAGGGGTTTGTTGCTCTGTCATAGTTTAGGCACTCACTTTTTTACGACATCCACGCATGATGTCTAAACGCTCACGGTGGGGATTATGAATAATAATCAATGATAAATAATTGACGGTTTGACCTTTTAATGTACGAATATCCTCAACCACTTTTTCGACATCCGTTCCTGCTTTTTCAATAAAACGACACTGTGGCACAATGTCATGCTTTTCAGCTAAGTCGATAATGTCATCCAATAATGGCTTAACCTTGAGTAATACCAAGGTATCAAAATCAGTCATTAGCTTTTCAATCCACGTCACCCCATAGCCTGCGGGAACAACGCACATGGTGTCATCGACCTCCACCAACGGCTGTCCTGCATTGGCGGCGGCAGCATTAAACGAACTAACCCCTGCAATGGTTTCTATTTCTACTTGAGGGGCTTTTGCCGCAATCGTGCGTGCAAGATGACCAAATGTAGAATAGGTTGAGGCATCGCCTTCTACCAAAAACACGACATCCTGACCTGCCGTTAAAAATTCTAATGCCGTAGTCGCTGCGCGATCCCAATAGCCCGCCAGCTTGATAGGATCATGGGTCATAGGGAAAATCAGCGGTGAGTTTTCTGTAGGCAATTCAAACCCTGCATTAAGGGCAATTTGCAAGGCATAGCTTTCCGCCCCTTTACGACGGATCGGATAACTCCAATGCGCACCACTTTGTAAGGCTTGACTGGCTTTAAGGGTAATCAGGCCAGGATCACCAGGCCCTAATGATGCGCCGATTAAACGACCCAATTGAGTATCCTGCATGAGTGTTATTCCTGTGTTAAACGCGATGCACTAACAATATAGACAGGGTTTTCCGCCTGTAGTCGTTGCATGGATAAGATCGGTTTACTGCGTGAAACCTGTAACTGGATAAAATGCCATTCAAGCGGTGGAGCAGATTCTTTGGCTAATTTTTTTAAGGTTTCAGTAGCAACACTTAGGTTTTCAATGGTGACAAAATTCATCACCAAAATACCATTTGGGTTAAGACGTGATAAGCATAGGCGAATCAAGTCGGCTAAGTTCCCCCCTGAGCCGCCAATAAAAATAGCATCCGCATCAGGCCATTGATATAAACCCTCAGGGGCTTTGCCTTGTTCAATGTGATAGTTACTCAGTGATGATTGCGCAAGGTTTTGCTGCACAATGGCATAATCAGCCTCGTTTTTTTCAACGGCATACACGCGTCCTTGTGGGCATAAATGGGCAGCTTCCAGACCTATTGAGCCAGAGCCTGCGCCAATATCCCATACAATGCTATCGCGTTTAAGCTGCATTTTTGCCAAGGAAACGGCGCGTATTTCTTGTTTGGTAATTAGGCCCTTATCAGGCTTTCGTTGGAAATACGTCTCGTCTTTACACCCGAGTAGCACAGGTTTTGTTGCTGCTTTAATCCGTTTAAGAATGACCACATTCGGTTCAGCATAGTCTTTACTACCGATAACCTTACTCACAGGTAACCAGTCACTGACCCGTTCTGAATCACGGGTTAAATGCTCGGCAATGACACATTGAAAATCATCCTGCATATTTTCTTTTTGTAACATATCAGCAATACGAGCGGGCGTGTTTTCAGGGCTGGTATAACAGGCAATTAGCTCATGTGATTGACAGTCCTCAAGCAAGCCATGCATTCCATGATCAAACGCGCCTTGTTTTACCCATTCGCCCATATCCTTACTATGAATCGAGCTTATTTTTGCCTGTTGCCATGCGATACCAAGACGGGAAAAGGCTACTTGGATCATCGAGGTATTGGGAATAATGTGTATTGTCTCTATCCCCAGTTTTTTGACTAAGAATGCACCGATGCCATGACATAAGGGATCACCTGTTGCCAGCACAACGACCTGTTTTTTTCTTGCTAATGCATTTTCAATCCATAAGGGGACTTGCAATAACTGCCCACTAAAATCTTTCTTTTCTACGCTGTCTGAGAGTACACCTTGTTCATCAAGACGCTGTATAAAGCGTGGGCTACCGATCATTAAATCGGCTGTTTGTAAGTGGTTAATCGCCTGCTGATGAAGGCTATTCACGCCATCTTCAAGTACACCAATAATCTGTACCATTTTATTGTTCATTGCTTATTACTCACTACTCGCCTCGGTAATCTTATTGCCTTCAAAATCACAAATCATCACTCGTAAATGAAACTGATTGGGATAACGTCCCATCAAGGTACGAATGACGCGTGCTGCTAAGGCATTATAGAATTTCATTGAAATGCCTAGTTTCAACATTTCCTCACTGGCAAAACGCGCCGTTTCCGCCTGCCTAATAAGCGTAACAATTTCAGCAGGCGCACCTGCTTCTTCAGCAATACTTGCCACTAATTGCATATTGACGGGATTGCGTCCTGCGTGGGTAATGGTTTCACCCTGAGCAATTTTGGTTAATTTACCGACCATGCCACCAATGATCACATGGGGAATCTTGTGTTCAACCACGCCGTCCAAGGCATAACGCAAGAAATCGCCCATTTGCACAAAACAGCCATTGGGCAAATCAGGTAATTCACGCATAGTGAATTTTTCGGTACGTCCTCCTGTGGTTAATACCACGGTATCATTGCCTTGACGCGCACTCACCTCAATACCTTGCACCACGCTGGCACGAAAAGCCGCCGTTGACCACGGATGCACGATACCTGTTGTACCCAGAATAGAAATACCGCCTAAAATACCAAGACGACTATTCAGGGTACGCTTGGCTAAGGTTTCACCTTTAGGCACTGAAATAGTGACTTCCAACCCTACTTCAGCCAATAAACGCCCTGCGCCTAGGCGTACATTTTGTTCAATATATTCGCGGGGTTTAGGGTTAATCGCAGGGCCACCCACATCCAAACCTAACCCTGGCTGAGTGACAATCCCCACGCCTTTACCACCTTTTAAGCGAAACACACCAGCGTGTTCGGGCAATAACTTCACATCAGCAGCAATCACCGCTTTATGCGTCACATCAGGATCATCGCCCGCATCTTTAATCAGCTCAACATAGGCATGACCATCGATTAAATGGCAGGCTGAAACATTAAATTGCACTTCATTATTTTCGGGCAATAAACAGTTAATATGTGCAGGGATACTTCCTGTGACTAAACCAACTGTTGCTGCTCGCGCTGCTGCTGCCGCATTTGCACCTGTAGAAAAACCTTTGCGTGTACCTCTTTTTTTACGCGCGCGCTTTTTAGCTGGCATAGCTTTAGGTTTAGCATCTATGCTCACAATGCGCTTTGGCGTTGGCGCGCTTCTGCTAAGGCAAGTAGCGCATGGATGGCTGAAACAACGAGGGTTGTGCCACCTTTACGTCCACGGCTAATGATCCACGGTATATTATCCAATAATGCGAGTTCATCTTTCGATTCCTCAGCAGAAACAAAGCCAACAGGCATCCCAATAATTAATGCGGGTTTTAGTCCTTCTTGTTCAATCAGGCGTTTGACTTCAAGTAAGGCAGTGGGCGCATTACCAATGCCGATAAGACCTTGCTCTAACAAACCGAGCCGATGGGCTTTACGCATTGCTTGTACGGCACGGGTGGTGTTTTCGGCTTTTGCCGTAGCAATCACATCATCATCCGCAATAAATTGATGCGTGGTTACACCAAAGTAACTTAGCCGGGGTTGTGATAGCCCCACACAAATCATATTCACATCAGCCGTGACGGATTTTCCTGTGCTGAGTGCTTCAATCCCTGCTTCAATGGCATCAGGATGGAATTCAGCCAATCCATTAAACGCAAAGTCCGCGGTGGCATGAATCATACGTCGTACAATTTGCCATTGATCATCGGTGTAATGATGTTCACCCACTTCTTGATCAACAATATCGAAGGAACTGTGTTCGATTTTTCGACCTGCTTCGGTCAATTGTTCGGTGACAATATTGCTCATGGTATTACGTCCTTATAATCAGGTGGCTGCGTAGGTCTGATTTAGCTATATTTCCTTGATTCCGCAAGCTGCATCAAGGCTAAAAAAGTGTTATTTTTAATGATGCGGGTGGTGGTCATGATGGTGATGGTGGTGATGTGCATCAGGATCAATATCTAAAAACTCGCTGCCTTTATCTTCTTGTAATACATTCATGACACGAGTATTCAGCACTTCTTTAATCTCAGGCTCAAAACCAAAATAGCTTGAATGGGCAAAGGTAATGCCTGCATATTGTTGTTGCAAACGTGTCATTTGACGATGAATGCGGTTAATTAACGTGCCATCAAATAAATAGAGAGGCAGAACAATAATCTGCTTCATACCTAAGCTGACTTGACGTTGTACCGCTGTTTCTAAACGCGGTGTGGCAACGCCTGTAAAGGCAATATCGACTAGCTCATGTTCACTGTCTTCAAATAACCAACGTGCCATTTTGCTCACTTCGCCATTTGCATTGCGATCAGAAGAACCACGACCTAATAAAATCACCCCTGTATTGGCAGGTGAAGGGAAATCTAACTCAGCAAAGGCTTTTTGTAGATTACGTTTGAGTATAGTAAAGATTGGCTCACCTGCAGTAACAGGGGGGGTATAAATAAATTGTGTTGCAGGATGACGTTGTTTAGCGTGTTCAATATGATGCGGAATTTCAGCACGCACATGACCTGCGGCATTTAATACTAATGGCACGATAATAACGCGCCGCCCGTTAGCAGCGGCAATATCCAGACCTTGGGCAATTTCAACTTCGGCAAATTCAATAAAGCACAATTCGATATGCCAATCAGGTTGGCTATCGCGCCATTGTTGCGTAAAACGCTCAATTTGCGGATTACCATTGGGATCACGTGAACCGTGACCGATTAATAAAATACAATCATTTTTCATCACACTATTCTCTTATTTTTTTTAATTACTAATGTTTGGCGTGGTTCAATATAAGGTAACACTTTTGTAGCCTTGATGCAGCTTTCGGAATCAAGGAAACATATCGTAAATGTCTGAATTATTGGTATTTAACCTGCATTCCGCACGTTCCATACAGGCTACGAATCTGTTACTTTTTTAGCTGTATTTTTGAACCTCTCTATTTCATTGACCCTACTTATTACCACGTCGGAAACGATGGGTAAAATCTTTATCATACAACTTTGATTTCTTTAAACTCTTCCACTGGCGCGCACCCAAGGTAGGGCTAACAATAATCATCGCTTGCGAGGCTATTTTCTCGGCTTGGCATTGCTTTTTAATGGTGCTTAAGGTGCCACGAATGATCTTTTCGGCCTCACCCCAACTGGCTTTTTGTACCACGACAACGGGGGCATCGGCTGACCAACCTGTTTCAATGAGTTCGGCAGTGACTTTATGCAATAAGGTAATGGATAAAAATAAGCACAAGGTTGAATGATGTGCTGCCAGTTCTTTTAACGACTCACCGTCTGGCATCGGTGTACGCCCTTCAACGCGAGTTAGGATAACCGTTTGCGTCACTTCAGGTAGCGTAAGGCTTTCAACCGCAGCGGCAGAGGATGCCATCGCCGAAGAAATCCCAGGGACAACTTCAATTTCAATATCCGCTTTGTCTAAGGGTTGCACCATTTCAATCAATGCGCCATATAAAGACGGATCACCTGTTTGTAAGCGAATCACCGTTTGATGGTGTTGTGCTTGTTCGATGAGCCAACCTGTAATGTCTTCTAAAGTCATCCCTTTAGAATCTTGAATCACACAATCCGCTTTACTCCACTGGGTTAAGGCTTGTGGAACAAGCGAGCCTGCATACAAAATAGCATCCGCTTGGGTGATTAAATCACGTGCTTTAACGGTCATCAGATCAGGATCACCAGGCCCTGCGCCGACAAACCAAACTTTCCCTGTCATTTTATTGTTCTTCCTAATTTAATTATAAATTTAATTATATTTAAAACTCAACACCCTGCTGCGCTTTAATTCCATTTTTATACGCATGTTTAATCATTGTCATTTCAGTCACGGTATCCGCCACTTCAATCACTTCAGGTTGAGCGTTTCTGCCTGTCATCACCAAATGCAAATAGGCAGGTTTTTCATTTTTGATAAACTCAGCAATCTCTTCGCCTGTTATCCAGCCATAACCACTGGCATAGTTAATTTCATCCAGCATGACTAAATCATATTGTTCAGATTTAATCTGTTCTTTGGCAAATTCCCATGTGGCGCGCGCGGTGGCAATATCTTGCTCTGGGTTTTTGGTCACCCATGTAAAGCCATCACCCATCACATGCCAATCAATACTGTCGAATTGCTCGGCGGCTTTTTTCTCGCCTGTTTTCCATTTACCTTTAATAAATTGCACGACTAAAACCTTCATCC